>NZ_RZPI01000139.1:0-9751 GCF_003998715.1 Mesorhizobium sp. M7A.F.Ca.CA.002.15.2.1 | reverse complement strand
CTCATGCGGCGATGCCTTCGGTCGTGCTGAAAATCCCGGCTCGTCGGTCTCACAGGCTTACCCTCAGGCAGCAATTTTGCTGCGCTGCAACATGGGTGTCAAGGCATATATTGGCTGTCGCGAAATCCGCCAGGAACGCACAGGATCAGGCGCCGGGCAGATAGATTACCGCGTAATCGTCCGAGTAGGCCCGTTTCCAGCCCAACTGGTCGAAGAAGGGAATCCGGCTGTCGTCGGCCGACAGCAGCGCCCAATCTATTGCGTATTTCTTCAGGCGGGCTTCGAGGAGCGGCTTGCCGTCTCCGCGTCCGGTGTCGTTGTCGCTCTTTGTGAAGCCGCCCAGGAACAGCTGGTCCGTCCGTCCGTCGATATAGGTCTTGAACCCATGGAAAATCAGCGTGCCGCCGAAATTGTAGGAATTCAACACATTGCCGGACAGATGATGGCTTTGCGCGAAGGCCAGCGCCCCGCTGGCCGATGTCTTCGGGCTCGGCGCGACCTGATAGGCGCTGCCGAGCACGGCGATCCCGCCGATCAGCAGAACGGCTGCCGTGCCGCAGATGGCGTAGAACCGTCTGGCTAAGAATCTCTCCAGCCCGTCGCGCTTTTCGGCCAGCCATGCGGTGGCTGAAAGCGAGTGATATTGCTGTGCGACCTCGGCCGCCATCACCAGCGGAATCAGCAGGAAGAACAGATACATGAAGCGCACATGGGCGAGATAGACATGCAGGGTGAAGACGACGAACAACGCCTTGGCCCAGCCAATTCGCAACCGGGACACCAGAAGCCCGAAAAGCGCCAGCAGCATCGCCGCTTCCTGGACAGGACTGTCCGGCTGACTGAACGGTTTCCATTCCATGATCAGCGACACCGCCTCATTGCCGTAGGCCACGGCGAGCGTCGCGAGGATGGCCTGGACGCCGTAGGGGTGGATCAGGCTCACCAGCGGGCAAAGCAGGCCGAACGCGATCCACTTCGCCAGCAGGGACGGTTTCGACAGGCCCGTGCGCGCCAGCAGATCGAGACCGGCGAAAGCCGCGATGACGAAGCTCAAGGTGAAGGTGGCGTGCAGGTTCGCCCATAATACGACCAGCACAAGCAGCCACCAGGGCGGCGCCCGTTCTTCCCTTGCCGCACCGAAGAGGACCGCTGTCCAGATGACGATGATCGGGAAGGTGAAGACATGCGGACGCGCCGTGAAGATCGGGTTGATCAGGAACACCGCGGCGAACGCCAGTGTAATCGCCAGGATCGGCTTCAGCCATGCGCTGAGAAACCACCCCATCAGGAAAACCGTCAGGGAGATCGAGGCGATGATCGCGTTGACGACCCCGTTCCAGCCGCCCGCCCGGTAGGCAAGAGCCAGCAGGACCTGCCCCAGCCATTCCTTGGCAATCCAGGGCTGGCCGGCAAACGTGTAGGAATAGGGATCGACGGTCGGAAATGTCCGGTTAGTCAGGAAATCCAGACCGACCTTCACTTGCCACCAGCTGTCGGGATCCTGCAGGGTGGCGCCTGCCTGGGCACCCAACGCACCCGCCATCGCCAAGGCCGCGAGCAGGCAGAAGATCAGCCTGCTCCGCTCGTTGTATGTCGCGGCCGCCGCACTGGCCTGAGCGTCGTTCATGCTGCGCCGCCTCTAATCGGTTCCGGTGACAGTTGGGTGTTCAAGGTGTTGGATTGGCGGGCTGCCGCCGAGGCTTGTCGGCCACCCGAACTGTGCGGTCGGTGCTGTCGTCCCCACGCCCCACAAACACGAAGCGAGCCGAGCCAAGATAGAAAACAACCGAATAGACGCAGATTCCCGCGAGGTGGACCAGCGGGTTTTCGACGATGCCTGCTGAACGGGCGGCGATTACGACGGCCAGATTGATGCTGTAGGCGACCAGAAAGACACCCCCATAGCGCAGCGCGGTCCCGGGCTTGAAGCCATCGGCTCTGCTGAAGGTCCATTGGCGGTTGAGGAAGAAGCCGAGGACAAGGCCGGCGGCATAGCCCGTGGCGTTGGCAAGGATGTCGCCCAGACCCAGCGCAAGCCCGGCCAGAATGACCGCGTATCCCAGCGCCGTGTTCAACAGACCGACGGCGCCAAATCGCAGCATCCTCGGGAAGTCAAACGGCAGGCTTGACCACATGCGCAAAATATTGGGCTCCGACAGGTACCTTGGTGAGGAAGCGCTCGAACGGCCTCAGTCTCGCAAGCATCCGAGGAAAGAAAATCCGGTAGACGATCCTCGTATTGGCAAGGCCCGCCTCGGCCATGCGCCCGCGCATCTCGCGCGAATTTATCAAAACCGCGTTTTCGTCGAAGGCACAGTTCCTCACCGCGTGCGTGGTCAGCGGGTTCCAAGGATTGTGTTCGAAGACGAAGAAGCTGCCGCCATAGGCCAGCACCCTGCCGATCTCGGCGAACAGTCCGATCTGCAGGTTCTCGGGGATATGGTGGAAGACGCAGGCCGCGAAGGCCAGGTCGAAGCTGCCGTCGGCAAAGGGAATTGTCTTGCCGTCGAAATGCGTGAAGGCGGCCTGGCCGGGAAAGCGCTTGCTGGCGATGTCGAGCGATTCCCGCGAAGGATCGAGCAAGGTGATCTCCGCGTCGGGAAACGCGTTGCGCATATGGCCGAGCGAATTGCCGACGCCGGCGCCGAAATCCAGTATTCGTCGCGGTTTGACACCGGCCCGCCGCAGCGTCGCGGCGACGTCGTCGATCTTGTACCTGGCGAAGAAATCCGGGTTTTCGCCGCTCAGCCTTATGCTTGCGGCATGCTGCTCCTGATATTCCCGCGCAAACTGGTCGAATTCCGCCTCAAGCACGTGCGGCCCTCTTTGCCATCTCCTGCAGGCGATGGACCGGCAATTCGCCGTCCTCCACCGCCTGGCTGCGCGAAACGATCTCGTTGACGAAGTAGAGCGGCCGCCGCTTTGTCTCCATGTACATGCGCCCGAGATACTCGCCGAAGATTCCAAGCACCATAAGCTGGACGCTGCCGAGGATCAGCACGATCGCGGCGAGGCTGGTCCAGCCGGGCAACACGTTTCCGACCGACCATTCGAGCAGCGTGTAGCCGAGCACGACCAGCCCCAGAAGCCCGAACATCATTCCGAGCAGCGAGGCGAACCGCAAGGGCACGATGGAGAAGCTGGTCATGGCGTCGACCGCCAGAAGAAGCATTTTCTTCAGCGGATAGTGGGTGGTGCCGGCAAAGCGGCGGTGCCGCTCATAGGGGAAAGCCACCTGTCTCAGCCCGATCCAGCTCACCATGCCGCGAATGAACCTGTAACGTTCTGGCATCGCGTTCAGATGGTCGAGCGCGCGACGGTTCATCAGTCGGAAATCACCGGTATTCGGGGCTATGTCGACGTCGACCATCCGGCGCAGCAAGCGATAGAACATGGATGCGGAGGCGAGCTTGAACCAGCTTTCGCCATCGCGCGTCAGCCTCTGGCCGTAAACCACATCGAAGCCTTCGTTCATCTTCGTCATCATCGCGCCGAGCAGTTCAGGCGGATCCTGCAGGTCGGCATCGAGAATGAGAATGCGCTGGCCGCGACAGAATTCGAGCCCGGCGCTCAACGCGATCTGGTGGCCGTAATTGCGGGCAAGGTCGATGGCGACGATATGGTCGTCCTTTTCGGCCAGCTGCAGAATGGCCTCGCGCGTACCGTCGGTCGCGCCATCGACGACAAGGACGATCTCGTAGGAAGGGCCTTGCCCAAGGCATGCGGCCGTTACCCGCCGATGCAGTTCGGCCACGCCATCCAGCTCGTTGTAGCATGGGATGACCACCGACAGCATGACGCCGCGTCGCGCGGTGTTTCTCTCCGTCTCCACCAAAGCCTTGCTCCCGCTATCCGATTGGGAATAGCGGCAATTGGTTAGAAAACAGATAAGCCAGCGGGATCGGCCGCAACCGTGGGCCGGCCATCATTTCTGCCGCACGCGGCCACCGCCCGAACCGGCAACTCCATGCGGATGCGGGCGCCTTGCCAGGAGCCGGCCAATATCCGGATGGAGCCATCGTGCAGCAGTGCGATCTGCCGGGCAAGGTTCAATCCCAGGCCCGCGCCGCGCGATTGCGGCCGCAGTCGGTAGAAGGGCTCGAAAACGTTCTCGTGCTCATCGGCTGGAATGCCTGGGCCTTCGTCGCGGATTTCGACGCCGCCGTTTTCATCGATCGCTATGGTGATCGTGCCGGAACCGCCGCCATGATCGATGGCATTGCGCACGAGATTTGCCAGCGCCCGCTCGATCTGCAGCACGTTGATCTCGACATGGACCTTGTTGGCTGGCGGCTCGAAGGCAAGATCGTAGCCTGCTTCGATGGCGAGCGGGGCGAAGTCGGCGGCGACCCGGCCGACAAGATCGCAGAGGTCTATGATCTGGCGCTGGTCCGCCGGGCGGTCGAGCAGCTGGTGGTCGAGCAGCTGTTGCGCAAGATGCGACAGGCGCTCGATGTCATGCAGCAGGCGCGCGCTTTGCGGTTCCTGCTTCAGCAATTCGGCGCGCGTGCGCAGGATGGCGATCGGCGTGCGCAGTTCGTGCGCCGCGTCGGTGAGGAAGCGGTTGTGCCGGTCATAGCCCTGGGCGAGGCGCGCCAGCGTCTGGTTGAAGGCATGCACCAGCGGCGCGATCTCCTGCGGCACATTCTTGACCGGCAGCTGCATCGCACGGGTGCCGATGTCGATGCGCGCGGCCTGCTGGACGGTGTCGACGAGGCCGGCAAACGACCGGCGCACGACGGCTGGCGTCGTCACCAGGGTCGTGGCTCCCATGACGAGGACGATCGGCAGCAGCAGGATGACGATGATGGCCGCGAGAGCGGGAAGCGCCTTCTCCCAGTTCCTGCTGCCGTCCGGGTTCTTGGCGACGTCGATGGTGGCCGAAATGGTGACTTCGAGGCCGTCGGTCTCTTCCCGCGACGATCGCGTCGCGGCAATGATCTGAACCGTGCCAGCCTTGGTCGAAACTTTTTCGAGGTAGGCCTCCGGCCTCAAATCATCTTCGGAAAATCCGATGGTGGCGTGATCGGCCTGGCCCAGCAGATCGCCAAAATTCCTGGTGTAGACGTCGGGTATGCTGCCGAAGCGGATGCTCTGGCCGTTGTTGTCGCGGATGATGTACCAGACATTGGGGAACCCCTTACGAAACGAACGCAATCCATCGGTCTCATGGACGATCAATCTGCCGTTGCCGTCACGATCGACGGCATCCTTGAGGGTGGCGACGGCAGCCTCGTTGTCGACAAGAAGCCGTGGATCGGCGATCCACAGCGCGGCCGCGCACAGCACGATGAAGACAAGAAGCGTCGCCGCCTGCAACAGGATCATCCGCCGCACCAGCACCCATTGCAGCGATCGCGTGCGCGACTTCTTCACGAGGCGGCCCGCAAGAGATAACCGAGGTTGCGGATCGCCCTGATCTCGATGCCGGCAGCGACGTCGTCGAGCTTGCGACGCAGCCGCGAAATGTGCGCATCCAATGCATTGGAGCCGATCTCGTCGTCGAGAGCATAGACGGCTTCTTCCAGCGCCCCGCGCATGATCGTCCGCCCCGGCCTGCGGATGAGCGTTTCGAGCACCAGCCGCTCGCGCCGCGGCAGTTCCAGCGCCTGGTCCTCGACAAGCGCCTCGCGATGGCGGAAATCATAGGTGAGGCGGCCGACCATCACCTGATTGGCACGCGTGGTGAACGAACGCCGGTGCAAGGCATTGAGCCTGGCGACCAGTTCCACCGTGGCGAACGGCTTGACCATGTAGTCGTCGGCGCCGGCGTCGAGCCCCGCCACGCGATCGTCGAGCCCGCTGAGCGCCGTCAACGCGATCACCGGCACGTCCAGATGCAAGGCCCGCAGGCGCGGGATCAGGCTGAGGCCATCGCCATCCGGCAGCCGGCGGTCCAGCACCACCGCGTCATGGTGGCCGAGCCGCGCCACGGCTTCGGCATCCGCCAGTGTCGCGGCATGGTCGACGATGATGTCCTGGCGCTCGAGCGCGGTCTTCAGCACCGAGGCCATTTCCGGCTCGTCCTCGATCAGCAGGATGCGCATGCGCACTCTCCGTCACAGGCAGCCGGCACGCTGTGGCAATTCATTCGCATTCCAGCTTCGGTTGACGAAAATTGGTGATGAACCATCTGCCGCCCGAGGCGCGGGCATAGAACGTATAGAAGCATTCCTGGCGCTCGATATAGCCAGGCGTTTCGGTTTCTTCGTAGACGGTTCCGTGTTTTGTGTGGCGAACTTCGCCGCTGGAGCTTCCGGAAACCGCATTGGTGGATATTTTCCGCCACTGATAGGCCCGCTCGCCCCGGCCGAGATCAACGACGGCGGTCGGCGGCCCGTAGTCCAGAATGACCGATTCGACCGGTTGCCCGATGTAGTTCTTCATGATGTCGGAGGCGCATCCCGTCAGCACCAGCACGATCGCGATGAAGAACGCCTTGGAGATCCACACCAGATGGTTTGCGCTGCGTTTGGACATATCCGATTCCCGTCATCAAGGTCATCCGCGGCACCGAATGCATGTCGCCCAAAAGCGGTCCCGGTTTTGGGACAACGACATGCACAAAACAAAACCTGAAGCGGGCCGCATGATCCGTTTCGATGCGACGCGCTTTAGGACGTGAAGATTGCATCGGCATTACGCAGGACCTGGCACCCAAATGCGGTCTGCCGACATGCGTCGATGACGGTGCGGATGGAGGCAAAGCAATCGCGCGGCCCCGTTGCATCCGGGCGCCGCGCAAGGTCGTTCAAGCAGAATACAGAACAGGTTCAACGGAACCCATGGCCTGCCCTAGAACCGGTAGTTGATGCCGGCCTTCAGTTCATGGCTGCCGATCGTCGCCTTGGATTTGCCCAGGGCGGACGTCGTTTCGACGCCTGGGGTGCGCACATAGTCATATTCGACCTTGGCCGAGAGGCCGCCGGCAAAACCCTGCTCGATGCCGCCGCCGACCAGATAGCCGAGTTTCCATCCGTCGATATCGTTCACCTTGTCGCCCTTGTCGAATTTGGTCATGGCGACGCCGCCGGTTCCAAACAGCAGCGTCTGGTCGAAGCTCAAGCCGGCCTTGGCCTTGGCGGCACCGCGCCATTTTTCCTTGATCTTGCCGCCCCGGACGTCGTGCTCGGCGCCGCCCAGATAGGAGCCCTCGATCTCGGCACCGAGAACCGCTGGACCCATCTGCTGGTTGTAGCCGGCCTGAACGCCGCCGCTGAGACCATTCCTGCCGGCAAACGGGTTCGGCATCCCGGTGAACGCCGTGCCGCCATGCACGCCGACATAGGCGCCGCTCCACTGGAACGCGGGGGGATCATTGTAGGCGGGCGAAAGGTCGGCGGCCATCGCCGGCCCCAGGAGGTACATGGCAAGGGCACTTGCCGTCAGGATGATCTTTGCTTGAGAGAACACTGCATTACTCCAACACACGCGCGCATCCGGCAATCGATGCGCAGGTTTCCCGAAGAACTCGACCGTTGAGGCGGTCGGGCTCCGATTTGGTGTCTTTCAGGGATGGTTGCGCGGTCCTGGGACTGGCTTTCGCCAGTTGTGGTAGGGGGTCAGATCGCCCGCGCGGCCAATCGCCTGAAAGACGCCGACCGTCTCGCAGGCGAAAATTGCACGCACATTGCGGGAAATCGAAAAATGAAGGTTTTTCGCTTTGTTTTCAATAAATTAAAGCGATGTTGTTTACGCAAATTTAACAGTCTGGCGCGGGTTTAGTCCGTTTGGCAGCACAAGCCTGCCATGCAATCGCGCGGTGCAGGCCGTTGGCATCCCGCAAAACTCCCGGCTTGAAGCGGACAAGCCAAGTGCGTATGTCTGGCCGACGCCCTCGAGCCTGGGTGCCTCAATCGGGAGACGAGCCTTGTCCGCACTGACGCGCTTTCTTGGCGACTCGCCGCTCAAGGTGATCCTGAAACTGCTGGTGGTGTCTTTCCTCGTCGGCCTGGTCATGAATGCCTTCGGCTGGTCGCCGATGGATGTGCTCTACGGCATCCGGAAGTTCTTCATGGACCTGTGGAATCTCGGCTTCCACGCCATCGACCGCTTCCTCGGCTATATCCTGCTGGGCGCGGCTATCGTCGTGCCGGCCTTCATCCTGCTCAGGCTTGCCAACTACCGGAAGTAGAGCATGATCCCGAAAAGTGGGAACCGGTTTTCTCGGACAAACGGAAACCGTTTGTCCCGAGATCATGCTTGAAGAACTACCGGGCGTAGCCTGCGGCGACCTCGAACAGGATGGCGTGGCGCGCGGCAAGGGCGGGCACATCGGTGGAATAGCCACCGCCGATGACGCCGCAGACCGGAACGCCCTGCGCGCGAAAATGGCTGATGACCATGTCGTCACGGGCGCGCAGACCGTCATCCGACAGCGACAGCCTGCCAAGCCGGTCATCTGCATGGACGTCGACGCCGGCATTGTAGAACACGATGTCCCAATGCGCCTGGGCGGACAGCTCCGGCAGGATGGCGGCGAGCCTCTCGAGATAGGCAGCGTCACCCGTGCCATCGGGCAGCGCGACATCGAGGTCGGAGGCGATCTTGCGCACGGGGTAGTTGCGGTCGCCATGCATGGAAAAGGTGAACACGCGCGGGTCATCGGCGAGAATATCCGCCGTGCCGTCGCCCTGGTGCACGTCGAGATCGACGACCAGGATGTTTCGTGCCGCGCCTTCGGCCAGCAGCACCAATGCGGCGACGGCGACATCGTTGAAGGTGCAGAAGCCCGCGCCTTGCGCGCGCCGCGCATGGTGGCTGCCGCCGGCAGTGTTGCAGGCGATACCGTGGCGCAAGGCCAGCCGCGCCGCCAGCACCGTGCCGCCGGTGGCAAGCTGCGCGCGCAGCGAGACGCGGGGGCCGATCGGAAAACCGATCTCGCGTTCGATCTTTTCGGGCACGCGGCAGTTGACGACCTGGTCGACATAGTCCGCCGCATGGGCAAGCTCCAGCCATGAAGCCGGCGCCGGTTCGGCGGTGCTGAGCGCCTCGGGGCCGGCGAGGCCGCGTGTCCGCAGCGCCTCCATCAGCAGGGGATATTTGCTCATCGGAAAGCGATGGTTGACGGCGAAGCCGGCGTCGTAGTCGGGATGATGGACGATCTGCAGAGGCATGAACTCGTATCCGGCTGGCTCACGCCAGACCGGGATTTCGGTTGGCCGTCAAGGGATAGGTGATTGCGCGGTGGCCGGAAAATGGGGCACATCGACGGTTCCATCAAGCCGCAATCAGCAAGGCAGCAATCCTTGGACAAAGGTGCAACCCCAGCCGACGCCGGATCCCCGATCCTCTCGGGATCGCCGATTCACTCCGGATCATTTGTCGTCACCAACCGCTCCGTGCTCGCCATCGCGGTGCCGATGACGCTAGCCTATCTGACGACGCCGATGCTCGGCCTGGTCGACACGGCTGTCGTCGGCCAGTTCGGCGATGCCGCCTTGCTTGGCGGCCTGGCGGCCGGCGCATTGATCTTCGACGTCGTCTTCACCTCTTTCAATTTCCTGCGCTCGGGCACCACCGGCCTTGTCGCACAGGCGTTCGGGCGTGGCGATGCCCTGGAGGAACAGGCGGTGTTCTGGCGCGCCGTGCTGATCGCGGTTATCGCCGGCATCGTGCTCGCTGCCCTTGCGCCGCTGGTCGCCATCGCCGGGCAAAAATTCATGGGCGCCGAACCGCGCGTCAGCGAGGCGATGGGCGTCTACATCAGGATCAGGCTGCTTGCAGCCCCCTTTTCGCTGATCAACTACGC
>NZ_RZPI01000138.1:0-9804 GCF_003998715.1 Mesorhizobium sp. M7A.F.Ca.CA.002.15.2.1 | reverse complement strand
CCGCCAGCAGCTCCCCCTCGTTCTTGCGGCAGAAGATGCGCGCGCCCCTTTTGCCCAGCGCACCCGCCGAAGCGCGCCCGCGCAGCGTGCCGTAGACATGGATCGAGCCCGCCGCGATGATCTCCGACCCGGAAGCGACAGAACCCAGCACGATGACATCGCCATGCGGATGCACGATCGCCTGGCCGGAGCGGATCGGCGCCTTGATCATCAGCGTGCCCGAAGCTTCAACCTGCGGCTCGCTATCGCCCGCCTTGCTTGCGCCAGCCTTGCCGTCGCCGGCCTTGGCCGCGCTGCCCGCATCCGCATGCTGTTCAGCCGCCCTGCCCTCGGCCTTGTCGAAACCCTCCGCCCGCGCCTCGCGGGGCAGCAACCCATCCGTCGTCGCCTCCTTGGCGCCGACCAGCACCGGCGGCAGGTTGGGCGCGAGTGCGGCGTGGCCGTCGAGCTCGATGGCGTAGACGCGGATGCCGCGATGGCCAAGCACGTCGACCAGCGATTCGATCGCGGCGACATCGGGCTTCAAGGTGTTGAGATCAAGCACCACCGGCCGCCCGGCAAAATAGCCAGGCGAATTGCCGATCCAGTGATCCAGCCCCTCCAGCCACACGTCCAAAGGCGCCTCCGGCGTCAGCGTGAAAGCGACGAAAGAGCGGGCACGAAAGCGAATGGATTTGGCCTCGAGGGGGGCGGCAAAGGTCACGGCTGGCGAATCCTTACTGAGAGGTAAACGCTAGCGAGGGAATGGTTAACGAATGGTTAATGCCAGGGGTGGGAAGGCGGTAGGACGACAATTCCTGTTCCCGGCGACCCTACCCGAAAGAGCACTCGGCTACGGTGATGTTTGCTTGCCCAGCACTAGGCCGCATCACGGTCCTGCGGTTTCATGCGTGCTGGCACGTTTGCTCTGCGAATAACGTCCGCGATATGGCTAGTTAGGCCAACTTCGCCCTGCAATTCCACACCATGGTGCGGCTCAAGGCTGTCAATGACGTCGCGTAACTTCTCAAGTCCTTGCGAGACGTCAAAGACTATCCAATGCTCTGCTTTTCCCGGGACAAGCACGCCAGCAGCACTCTTAGTTGCGCCATGATGCATCTGCACCACCCATGCCCGTTTGCCATCGTGAACCCACTCGAAACGCACCGGGCCCAATTCGGCCGCACCCGCATGCAGGCGTTCAACGTCCGCGATAATTGACGACGGAAGTATCTCTGCCTTGGCAGTGCCTAACATGAACCTGTCACCCACACCGCGTAGCCCCTCGGTGACGATCTCCCCGCTCTGGAGCACTATCGACGCACCGGAATAGAGCGGCTCAACACTTGCTTGTCCCAGAATCGAAGCGATTAACTTGTGGTCCGGATCTTCTTCCTGCATGATCCTAAAGGGGTCGCTCCAGCCGCGCGTTGTCGTGAATTTGCCCGGTGTCTGCTCGATTGGTGCAGTGCGACACCAGACCTCCGACGAACCCGTTGCTTGGCCGAACGTAAACGGTGCCACCCGCCGATTGACCACAGTAGTGCGCGGTACTGGCAGGCCAATGAGGTGTGCGACAAGAAGCCCGAAGACCTTATCGCCAAGCATATGACTAAATCTGTTGGGCCACTGCGCTACCGGAAACAAATCTAACCCTTTGTGTTCAGCAATCTCCCATCCCAACGTGTGCATGCGACGCCAGCCACGTGGCCGGGGATGCAGACTGAATTCCAGGCGCGTGTTTTCGGGAACTGCCAAATCCGGTTCGAAACCGTAAACCGTAGCGAGGAGTCGGAATCCCCAACCGAGAGGTAGAGAAGCTGTGCCTGCCTTCTCTACCGCGCGAGGCGTATCGTCGGGAGCAAACTCGATGATCTTCCCAAGCACCACCCCGGAAACGCCACCATCGTGGATATCGACCGTTTCATTTACGATGGTATGCAGACCTTCGCGCGTGAGGCGTGCGATCGCATCGACAATATCGTTAACTCGAGTCAGACCGTATATGAATTCGCGGCTAAGCGGGCTTTCAGGTGTAAAGCTTCTCACATTCACGGAGCCGTCAGCGCTTCGCGCAAGGAGTGTCTCGGCAACTTCGGTAACGTTGGAGAATATGCGGTTAGGGCTTTCCCCAAGGACGCGTGAATACGCCTGCTTTGGTTTCCCACGATGCGGTTCATAGCTGACGAATTGCGCTACGTTGATAAGTTCAGCGAGCCGATCGAGCGAAGCGTCTTTTCGCGGAATGCCACCACCCGGCACGTAGACTACAGTCGCCACTGTTGTTTCGAGTTGGCTATATGCAGCACGCAATGTGTTCTGGAGAGCGAGCGGCGGCACAGCCAGTGCATCAACGCGAGCGAGTGCGCGGCTGATTGCGGCGACACCATCTCGTGCGACGATGGGCGATCCGTCAACACGAGCGGTGGGGATGCCTTCGAGATGTGCACGGCAGAATTCAGAGGCACTACCCGCGCTGTATTCCCATCCGTCCATTAACAGGATGCGGCTCGCGTGAGCTGAGATGAACTGCTGCCACAACTCTAGATAATCTTCTTGGGTCCAACCGTTAATGAATAGGCTCGCTGGCTCAACCACCGGCTCCGAGCCCCTGGCGCGGAGCAGTTCGGCTGTCGCTTTGAGCTGGTTCTCGTTCGGAATAATCACCTGCTCGACAAGTTCGGCACGATAAGCGCTCGCATCGGCCTCAAGCTGATATCCGATCTTGCTCCACCAATCTATGAACCGCAGTCCCGACGTGATCGGGCCGCTGAGATAGACGACCTTTCGTGATCCGAAGGCAGAACGCCAAGCTTGACGGATGCCGCTTAGCGGCTGGGGGGATTGAGCTGTCATTTCCTAACGTATTCCGGACTGCGCCGCTTAACGAACCTTAAGGATTCTTCTCTGAGCTTAAGTTCACTAGCGAACGAAGCCAGCTTGCCATTCTTTTCATCAGCCTTAAATAAAGCCGCGCAATCGAGAGCCGGATTTTTCTTTTCCTTAAGGACTGCGCCCTCCCGCGCTGCCATCTCGATAAGGGGCAGGAACTCGCGTTCAATTGCCTCCCGATCGTCTATTTCGTCGAATGCGCCATTGTAGAGGCGAAGAGTCGTTGTGCGTCCCCATTCCAAGAACTCACTCTCAAGTTCCGTCACACTTTGACTGTTACCAACCTGGCGAACAACACGCGCCACTGCAGCCTCGATATCCTTATAGCCCAAGAAGAATGAAGCACTCCGCAGGATACTCCATTTACCGGATTTCTCGATATTGTCAGGATTCAGCGCATGGTCGGCCGGGAGATTTCCCTTTTCGATCGCATCTTTCAGAAAATTCTTTATCATCTTCTGCCTTGAAGTAGCATCCGGCGGAAGCAGTAGGTAATTCTCGTCGATACGCCCCGTTCTACGGATCGCCGGATCGATGCGATATGCGTAATTGGTAGCCATGATGAAGATACCGCGCTTCGCTCGGCGCAAGTTATTAAACTTGGTCAGCATGCCAGGCGTCATGAACTTGAATACGGTATCTTGCTGGCCATGCCGCTTCGAGCTTCGATCCAGCACGAGTTCGTCAATCTCGTCGAAGAGGACCACGACGTCCGCCTGCGCCTCAAGCACCTCAAAGATCATTTTAGCGCGCGCTTCCACCTCGCCCCCGCCACCTGCCAGAAAGTCGCTGACGGTAATCGTTACGAGCGGAAAGCCGAGCGCATCCGCTAAATTTTCAGCAACGCTGGTTTTGCCGGTGCCAGGCGGGCCATAAATTAACATAGAATAATTTCGGGGACTTCCGCCGAGCCAAGGCAAAAGGAACTCCTCTTCTACCTTACGATAGGTCTCGAAGTATGGCCCGAGTGAGGTTATCGGCTCAAAGCTCTCCCTCAGATCTGCTTTGTCATCCGGGGCCGCGGCCGTTGTCGTCTTTCGAGCTAGTTGCATCGCTTGGGTCGCAGGACTCCAAGACTGTTTGGCACGTTGAGGCTTTCGAACGTTGAAGCGAGACAGTCGCAGCGTGGTGCGAGCTATGTGGCCGTGGAGGCTACGCCGGTATCCCAGAAGAAAATCGACTACCTGCGCGGTATCCCAAAGTTGGATCGAGTCAGGATCCGCGACATGGTCCGAGTGCCAGCCTGAAACTCGGCGTGGCGTTCCTTCAACATCGATTGTGACGCGCCTCGCCGCAAGCCAACTCCAGAAGCGGCGAAACAGAGCTATGTATCGTTCCGAGCGCCCATGAAACCGCTCGTCCTTATCTAGTCTCTGGCAGCACCGCAGAAGTGAATTTGCGGCCTCCACACTTATTGGGAAAAGTACAAACCCCTTTACGGTGCGCAGGAAGGGCTTACTTGGGCGCCAGTGAGCACTAGTCTGCTGCGCTTGCTCGAGGACATCAAGAACACGGTCGAATAGACGCACATCTATTGTCTGCTCCGAGAGGAGCAGCACGCCCTCCAAAGAGAAGATCAACTCGGCAGGATCGAAGCGGCTGTCCGGGATATTTGAGTACGAAAGCTGATCGTGAAGTGTACTCTCAAAGTAGCGCAGATATGCAGCTCTGCCTTCTATCTCTTGCCCCAGCGTATGAGCTGCACGCACGACTAACAAAGGAACGAATGCGTTGGGTACGACTTTTGATTCCGTCAAGCCTCTGTTCTTAAAAATAAAAAAACTGACGAAGCTGTTCGTCGGATCAATCTTTACGAGTTTCTGAACGACGATCCTGGCATCGGCCATGAGATCATCGGTCCCACCAGGTGTCGCCGACAAAACCTCGGCAAGAAACGACATGGTTAGCGGGTCATTGGTCCCGTAGGTAGGAGAAATCGTTGTTATGGTTTGGGCTCTGGTCTCAGAACGGGCTTCTCTAAGCTCAGCGACCAACCTGTCAAATGCCTTCTTTCGCGCTTCATCCAGCTTTTTCGCGTATTGACCGCCAACCTCAAATGCATAGCCTGGACGAGATGTGCCAACTCGTTGCGACTCGCGAAGAAGATCGATTGCGCGGATCATCATTGTCATCGTGCTATGCGAAATCTTGTGCTTGTCATTTTCTTTTCGGCGATCGGGAATTTCATAGGGCCAGTTGGGTTTCTCCGAATTGAACGTTCCCGCAATCGTTTCTCCTGTTTCTAGAAGCACTCGATCGATGGCGGCAATGTCTTCCCGATCACGTTGGATTCCATCACTGAGATAGGATTCGAGAGTATGCAAATGACCTCTGGAGTTCACTGTTCCTGTGCCGCAAGCGACCGATTCGGTATAAGGGCACTGTAGTGTTTAGGAAAGGGTGACCGCATCACTCAACCTGAGCCTAACGCATCCATACTAAGCGATACGCGCCCAGGGAGCTGTGATCCACCGCAACCCGCCCCTCAACTGAAAGCTTCCCTACCACCCATTCGCCACCATCAGCACGTTGCCCGTCTCCTGCTCCGCTGCTGGTGCAGCTATATTGCGCCGATGGCGGCAATTGCCAGTAGGAACATGCCCGCCGTGATCGCTGTCTTCTCGGAATGTTCTGCCGGGCGAAGTTTGGTGTGAAAGAGGACTCCCGCCGGGCCATGCCCAGGTATCCAGCCTGCAAGGAACGTCCCACTATCCCCTCAATGCCGCTTAAAATACTACACCTCGCGCTCATGCTTCTCCATCGCCTCACGCGTCTCGAACGTTCCCAGATTCCGCCTTTTCCCGGTCTTCTCATCCTCCTAGCGCGAATAAAGCCGGTATTTTCCGCATTTCATTTTCCGGATCATTTCGCTCTCCCTGGCTGATAGTTTCCCCTTGCCCTTGAGGTCCGCGCGGCTGCCCAGATTCCTCCTCGACCTCTCAAAACGGATGCACGACCCAACGACACAGGCTATATTGCCCCGTCTGGCCGAGGTCATCGAAGGGGAGGCATGACATGCAGGCAATGCCGATAGCGCATCAAGCCGCGCAACCCGTGCGCCCCATATCCTCCCTGGCCGGCTATCCGGCCGCCGTCCTGTGCTGGCTGCTTTCGGCCGGTGTCTACATCGCGGCCAAATGGGTGGCGCCTGAAATGCCGCCCTGGGGTCTCTGTTTCTGGCGGCTGACGCTTGCCTGCGCCATCCTGCTGCCGATCGTGCACCGTCATCACGAGGCGATGATCGGGCTTTTGCGAACGCGCGCCGTGGAGGTCGTCGCCGTGGGGGCGATCGGCCTGACGCTCTGCCAGGGTATGATCTACCATGGCCTCAACCACACCGACGCCACCACGGCCGGCATCATCATGGCGCTGTCGCCGGTCATGACGATGGTGCTTGCCCGTTTCGTGCTTGGCGAGCCGCTCGGCCTGTGGAAGTCGCTTGGCGCGCTGGTTGCGCTTGCCGGGATGATTTTCATCGTTGCCCACGGCAACCTGACGGCGCTGCTGCAGCTCAAGCTCAACGCCGGCGAGCTGTGGATCGTCGGCAGCGCGTTCTGCTGGGGCCTCTACACCGTGCTTTTGCGCCGTGCCAAATTCGGCATCGAACTCCTGCCGATGGTCGTGCTGCTGCTCGGCGCCGGTGCGCTGGTCGCCTTGCCTTTCCATGCGTGGGAATTGTTCAACGACGAACGCTCCGCCATGAACGTCCACAGCCTTCTCGCGCTCGCCTATCTGGCAGGTCCCGGCGGCGCCCTGATGTACTACCTCTACAACAAAAGCGTGCAAACGCTGGGTGCTAGCCGGGCAAGCATGCTGCTCTACCTGCAGACGGTGTTCGTGGCCGTGCTCGCCTATCTGCTGCTCGGCGAGGGCTTGCACGATTACGACCTGGTCGGTGCGGCCTTCATCGTCGCCGGCATCGTGCTCGCTACCGTAGTCAGGCCAGCTCAACCACGCGTGGCGTAGACATCTTGCGGGTGACGGCTGTATTCAGCGCCGGCCGCATTGGCGTTTGGTGAGTCACCATTGCGACAGCCAGAGGCCCCCTCTCAATGCCGCTTGAAATACTGCACCTCCTTCTCGTGCTTCTCCGCCGCCTCGCGCGTATCGAACGTTCCGAGGTTGCGCCGCTTGCCGGTCTTGTCGTCCTTCTTGCGCGAATACAGCCGGTATTTGCCGTCCTTGAGTTTTCGGATCATCTCGCTCTCCCTGGCTAGGATTGGCCCTGATCAAGGTTTCCGCTTACCGGGCGGCGGCCTGCCGACCAGCGCCTGCGTCTTGTCGCCATGCTCATTCCCCGGTTGTGTCAGGGATCAACGCCGTTCCAATCCAAATGATCCACCCGTTCGAAGGCAGCACTCTACGGCGCCCCCCCTCTGGCCTGCCGGCCATCTCCCCCACAAGTGGGGAGATTGGCAGCTTTGGCGTCGGCGCTTTCTGGCAACGTCGAAATTCGGCGAGCGCCGGCCAAAACGCAAAAACCCGCCTGGGCGGCGGGTCACTGGCGCAAATCAGCACCATAGGCAGAAATGTAGCATAGCTGCCCTCACCCCGTCAAGAAAAAATTCCTATCCCATCGACAAGCTCCCTGTCCGGACACATGCATCCCGGCCACGAAGGCTAGCGGCGCAATTGCGGCGGCAGCCGACATTCCAACGCAGTAAATTCAGATCCAACTTGACGGAACATTAGCCAAAGCTAATTGTTAGTGGATGCGGCAGGTGGTGCCCTCCATCGCCTGCCGAAGATCGGCCCTCCGATCGGCCCGCGTCCTCCGCCAGAGGCGCGGGCTTTTCGTGCCGATCAGCCGTCGCAGCCTAGCCGGCATTTTTCGTCCTCCGACTATTTCGCCAGTCCCTCATCGGGGTTTCGCCGCCCTTTGGCCTTGAGGCTGCGCGCGGCTTGCTCGACCGCGGCGCGGTCGTTGCCCAAGCGGTCGAGCAGTTCCTGTGCCTCGTCGCCGGAGATGCCGGTGCGCACCGCCAGCGCCTCGACCTCCAGCACGTCGGAGCTGGCGATCTCGCCGGTTTCAGGCAGCGCGTCGCCCGCCGTCAGCGGCAGGGCTCCCTCGCGGTCGATCTCGGCCTCGGCCTGGTGCCAGTGCCGCTCGGGGTCGCCCTGCATGCGGCCTTCCCGTTCCCAGATCTGGTAGGCGCGCTCACGAATTCTGTCGTCCCGGTCGTCGCTCATGGTCAGTCCTCCTTCGGGTCAGGGTTGAACGTCGCGCCAATGCGGACGCTCCGGAAAATCCGCGCGATCGGATCGCCATGCCGGCGGTGCGCGGGGGCTACTGGCATTGCCGTCTCGGGCCACCGGAGTATGGCTGGTAGCTGTTGTCTTCCGGGCGATAGGAGCGGTAGCGGCTGAAGCAGGAATCGACATGGTCGGCCGAAAGCGCTTCGCCGTCATCATCGGCAAGGTAGACGCCAAGGCCAGCGCCGTTTTCCCCGCCGTCGCCGGCAGCCGGCTGGCCGGCCTGACCGGCGGCTTCGAGATAGGGCGAGATGCAGGGGCGCAGCTGCCCGCTGTAGGAGAGATAACTGTTGTCGTCCGGATGGTAGGAGCGATAGCGGCTGGCGCACCAGGCGAGATGCGGACGCGGCAGGTCGGTTGCCTTGGGCGCGATGGCGCCGGTGACCGTCGGGTCGGGCGGCGTTTCCGGCGGTTTGGCGGGGATGTCGGGCGGCGCCGGCTGGGCGGCCGGTGAACAAAGCCGGGCAGGGCCTCGAACGCCTGCCGGCCGCGCCTTCTTGGTCCACAGCTCCGCCACGCTGACGGTGGCCGTTGCCTGGCGCGGCGGCTTTGCGGCAAGCAGCCAGGCGGCGAAGCCCAGTCCGCTGCCGAAGACCGCAAGGGTCAGCACGAAGCCGCAGACCAGTCCCAAAACCGCTTTCACGACACGCTCCTTCAGTCCCTGCTCATAGAATGCGGGGCCTCAAGGCTGGTTCCAGAAAAACGCTGGCGCGCGCGCCGGCGTTGCCGCCGGGCGCAGCCGCCAAGGGAGGCTCAAAACCCCGCCCAGACACAGTTCAGAAACAATATTCAACAGTTCGGAAAAACTGCCGAAAAGATCGGATGGCATAAGCATCCCACAACAACTGGAAAAATGGCCGTGCCGGGCAATGCCCGGCCTGGACGGGAAAGTATGGAAATGGATCACGGTGTCGATGTCGCCGAACTGGACGCGGAACGATCGGGGCTGGAAAGCGGCCCGGCAGGTGTCGATGCGCTGGTAAGAACGGCTCCCGCGACAGCCAGGCGCGGGCAAATCCTGACGGGCGCCGACTTTGCCCGCCAAGGCTTGCCCGGCGAGCGGCTCGACACCGTCTTCGAACAGCTTGCCGAGATGTTCGCAGCGCTGCCGGCGGTGATCTCCGACGGGCGTGTCTGGACCTATCGGGAGCTGGACAGGCGGGCCAACCAGTTCGCCCGCCTGCTGATCAAGCGCGGCGTGAAGCCGGGCGACCGCATCGGGCTCATCCTCGACCGCTCGGCGGAGACCTATGTCGCGCTGCTCGCCGTGATGAAGGCGGGCGCTGCCTTCGTGCCGCTGGCGACCGCCTTTCCCGAGGAGCGGATGGCGCTCATCATCGAAGACGCCGGCGTCAGCCTGATCGTCACCATCGCCGCCTATGCGTCGCGCGCCGGCCAGCTGCCGGTCCCGCATCTGCTGATCGACAGCACTGCTGCCGAAATCTCCAGACAATCCAACGCGCCGCTGCAGCCGCATGCGAAGGCCGCTTCAGCGGACGACACCTGCTACATCCTCTACACGTCGGGCACCACCGGCAAGCCCAAGGGCGTGGTCATCAAGCACCAGAGTTTCGTCAATTTCATCCGCGTCGCCGCCGCCTCCTACGGCTACCGGCCGGGCGACCGCGTCTACCAGGGCATGACGATCGCCTTCGACTTTTCCTCCGAAGAGATCTGGGT
>NZ_RZPI01000137.1:0-9808 GCF_003998715.1 Mesorhizobium sp. M7A.F.Ca.CA.002.15.2.1 | reverse complement strand
GATTGACACTGCGCGTTTTGGGTGCCTAGATGCCCGGGCAGGGAGGAACCATGCACGAAAAAGAGCGCCACAGGATCATTCTGTCCGCCGTCCAGGAAAAGCCTGTGGTGACGGTGCAGGAGATGGTCGACCTGACGGAGTCCTCCGAGGCGACGATCCGGCGCGATATCGCGGCTCTCCACGTCCAGAAGCGCCTGCGCCGCGTGCGCGGCGGCGCCGAGGCAATCTCGCCGCCGCAGTTCATCGGGCTGGCCGGCCGGCCCTTTTCCGTCAACGAAACCATCAACGCCTCGCAGAAGCGGGCGATTGCGCGTGAAGCGGTCGAGCTGTGCAACGACGGCGAACCGATCATCATCAATGGCGGCACCACCACCTTCCAGATGGTGCATTTCCTGACCGGCCGCCGCATGCCGATCTTCACCAATTCGTTCCCCATCGCCGAGCATTTGCTCAAGCATTCCAAGAATACGGTGATGCTGTCGGGCGGCACCATTTATCGCGAGCAGAACATCATCCTGTCGCCCTTCGACAACGACGTGACGCGCAATTTCTATGCGCGCCGCATGTTCATGGGTGCGCAGGGTCTGGGGCCGCTCGGCCTGATGGAGGGCGATCCGCTCTTGATCCAGGCGGAGCAGAAACTGATCGACCAGGCCGACGAGTTGGTGGTGCTGGTCGATTCCTCGAAATTCCGCAAACGCTCCAGCCTCATCCTGTGCGGCCTGTCGCGCATCGCCACCGTCATCACCGATGACGGCATCGACGATCGTGAAGCCAAGATGCTGGAGACCGCCGGCGTGACGCTGATCGTCGCCCGCACATCCGCAACCAACAAGGAAGAATCTTCACTGCAGGCCTGAGGCCAACTCGCGCTCGCAGCGGCGATGGAATGCAACGCTCAAGGGAGGAAATTCGATGAGCTTCTTGAAGAAATTGATGGTGACGGCTGCATTCTCGGCCGCCATGTTCGTGAATGCCGCCTTTGCCGAAAACGTCAAGATCGCGCTGGTGGTGAAGTCGCTCGGCAACGGCTTCTTCGATGCCGCCAACAAGGGCGCCGAAGAGGCGGCCAAGGAACTCGGCGATGTCGACATCATCTACACCGGCCCGACCAAGGCGACCGCCGAAGCGCAGATCGAAGTGGTCAATTCGCTGATCGCGCAGAAGGTCAACGCCATCGCCATTTCGGCCAATGACGCCGACGCTCTGGTGCCGGTGCTGAAGAAGGCCATGGAACGCGGCATCACCGTCATCTCGTGGGATTCGGGCGTCGCCAAGGAAGGTCGCCAGCTTCACCTCAACCCGTCCGACACCGGCCTGATCGGCGAGACCATCATCAAGCTCGCCGCCGACCACCTGCCGGAAGGCGGCGAGGTCGCCATCCTGTCGGCCTCCTCGACCGCGACCAACCAGAACGCCTGGATCGACGCGGCCAAGAAGATCCTGCCGGAGAAGTTCCCCAAGATCAAACTCGTCGCCACCGTCTACGGCGATGACGATTCGGCCAAGAGCACCGACGAAGCCAAGGGCCTGTTGAAGTCCTATCCGAACCTGAAGGCGATCATCGCGCCGACCACCGTCGGCGTCGTTGCCGCCGCCCAGGTCGTCACCGACGAGAACCTGATCGGCAAGGTCAATGTCACTGGTCTCGCACTGCCGTCCGAGTTCAAGAAGTTCATCGACAACGGTTCCAGCCAGGCGGTTGCCCTGTGGAACCCGATCGACCTCGGCTACTCGGCCGTCTACCTCGCCCATGATCTGGCGGTGAAGAAGGAAGAGGCCAAGCCCGGCGCCACGCTGTCGATCGGCCGCGTCGGCAAGGTCACGCTCGACGACACCAACTCGGCTGCAATGGCTCCGCCCTTCCAGTTCGACAAGTCGAACATCGAAAAGTTTTCCAAGATCTATTGATCTGGAGTTCTCTAGAGCTGACGCGGCGGGGCTCACGTCCCGCCGCGGCTTTAAACGAACCTTGTTTCAGGGCTTGATACGACTATGGACACGACAGCCCAACACGGCGCGGTGAAGGAGCGGCCTCCGGCCCCGGCTCCACGCCTGACGCTGTCCGGCATCTCCAAGAGCTTTCCCGGCGTGCGCGCGTTGCACAATGTCAGCCTGTCGCTCTATCCGGGCCAGGTGACAGCGCTGATCGGCGAGAACGGCGCCGGCAAGTCGACGCTGGTCAAGATCATGACCGGCATCTACCAGCCCGACGGGGGCACGATCAGCATAGACGGCCACGCCGTCACCCTGCCCAGCGCGCATGCCGCCTTCGGCCATGGCGTCACCGCCATCCACCAGGAAACCGTGCTGTTCGACGATCTGAGCGTCGCCGAAAACATCTTTCTCGGCCACGCGCCACGCACGCGTTTCGGCACCATCGACTGGCGCACGATGCGCAAGAATGCGCGCGAAGTGCTGGACACCATGCATGCCGGCCATATCGACGCCGACGCGCGGCTGAAGGACCTCGGCATCGCCAACAAGCATCTGGTCGCGGTTGCGCGTGCCATGTCGATCGACGCGCAGATCGTCATCATGGACGAGCCGACCGCCGCGCTTTCCATGAAGGAGATCGAGGAGCTCTTTTTGCTGATCGAATTCCTCAAGAGCGATGGCAAGGCGATCCTGTTCATCAGCCACAAGTTCGACGAGATCTACCGCATCGCCGACCGCTACACGGTGTTCCGCGATGGCGAGATGGTCGGCGAAGGCCTGATCAAGGATGCCGGCCAGAGCCAGATCGTGCGCCTGATGGTCGGCCGCGCGGTCGATCACATCTTCCCGCAGCGCAAGGCCGAGATCGGCGCACCGGTGCTCTCCGTTTCCGGCCTGTCGCATCCGACCGAATTCAACGATATCGGCTTCGAACTGCACAAGGGCGAGATCCTCGGCTTTTACGGCCTTGTCGGCGCCGGCCGCAGCGAGGTGATGCAGGCGATATCGGGCATCACCCGCACCTCAGCCGGCACGATCACGCTGGAAGGCAAGACGATCGCGCCGAAATCGGCTGCGGATTCGATCGATGCCGGCATCGTCTACGTACCGGAAGAACGCGGCAAGCAAGGCGTGGTGATCGGCCTGCCGATCTTCCATAACGTCTCGCTGCCTTCGCTCAAGCGCACGTCGAAATCCGGCCTGCTGCGGCTGTCGGAGGAGTTCGATCTGGCCCGCTCCTACACCGAGCGACTCGACCTCAGGGCCTCTTCGCTCAGCCAGGATGTCGGCACGCTGTCGGGCGGCAACCAGCAGAAGATCGTCATCGCCAAATGGCTGGCGACGTCGCCCAAGGTGATCATCCTGGACGAGCCGACCAAGGGCATCGACATCGGCTCGAAGGCCGCCGTGCACGGCTTCATGGCCGAGTTGGTGGCGCAAGGCCTGTCGGTGATCATGGTGTCGTCCGAGCTGCCCGAAATCCTCGGCATGTCCGACCGTGTCGTGGTCATGCGCGAGGGGCTAGTCGCGGCGGTCTACGACAACAAGGGGCTGGACGCCGAGACGCTGGTTCGGACGGCAGCGGGGATCGCGGCATGAAGGCTTTCCTCAAATACCGCGAAATCTGGCTGGCTGCTGCCATCATCGTCTTGATCGGGCTGATCTCGACGCGTTTTCCGGCCTTCGCCGATCCGGCCAATCTGCGTCAGGTGTTCAACGACACCTCGATCCTGATGATCCTGGCGCTTGGCCAGATGGTGGTCATCCTGACCCGGTCGATCGACCTGTCGATGGCGTCCAACCTCTGCTTCACCGGCATGGTGGTGGCGATGCTGAACGCCGCGCATCCGGCGATCCCGATCCCGCTGCTGATCGTCATTGCGCTGGTCGTCGGCCTGGTGCTCGGCGCCATCAACGGCCTTTTGGTCTGGCGGCTGAACATCCCCTCGATCGTGGTGACGTTGGGCACGCTGACCATCTATCGCGGCGCCACCTTCGTCCTGTCCGGCGGTGCCTGGGTCAATGCCGACAAGATGAGCCCGGAGTTCATCGGCTTCCAGCGCGCGGCCTTCCTCGGCATTCCGGTGCTGTCGTGGATCGCCATCCTGGTCATTGCGCTGTTCTTCGTTGTGATGACACGCACCGCGCTCGGCCGCTCGATCTACGCAATCGGCGTCAACCCGACGGCGTCGGTCTATGCCGGCATCGATGTCGGCCGGACGAAATTCATCGTCTTCTGCATCTCCGGCATGATTGGCGGCCTGTCGGGCTATCTCTGGATCTCGCGCTACGTGATCGCCTCGGTCGAGGTCGCCAATGGCTATGAGCTCAACATCATCGCCGCCTGCGTCATCGGCGGCATCTCGATCGCCGGCGGCATCGGCTCGGTCGGCGGCGCGGTATTAGGGGCGCTGTTCCTCGGCATCATCTCCAACGCGCTGCCGGTCATCAACATCTCACCCTTCTGGCAGATGGCGATTTCGGGCAGCGCAATCATTCTGGCCGTCGTGCTCAATGCGCGCGGCGAGCGCCAGCAAGGCCGCATCATCCTCAGAAAGGTGGAGGCGTGACCGACAGCCCTGCCCCGCGCCACATTCCCGACCGGCTCGACAAGCCGCTGCGTTCGGCGATCTTTTCCTGGGAAGCGCTGCTGGTCGTGGTGGCCGTCGCCATCTTCGCCATCAACAGCTTCGCCTCGCCCTATTTCCTCGATCCGTACTCGCTGTCCGATCTGACCTTCAATTTCACCGAGAAGGGCCTGATCGCCTTCGCCATGGCGCTGCTGATCATCTCGGGCGAGATCGATCTGTCGGTGGCCGCCATCATTGCGCTGGCGTCGACCATGATGGGCATGGCGGTGCAGGCCGGCGCCGGCACGCCAGTGCTGGTGGCAATCGGCATCGTTGTCGGGCTCGGCTGCGGCGCCTTCAACGGTCTGCTGGTGACAAGGCTCGGCCTGCCCTCGATCGTCGTCACCATCGGCACGATGAGCCTGTTTCGCGGCATCGCCTTCATCATCCTCGGCGACCAGGCCTACAAAGGCTATCCCTCAAGCTTCGCCTTCTTCGGCCAGGGCTATGTCTGGTGGGTGGTGTCGTTCGAGCTGGTGCTGTTCCTGATCGCGGCTGTCGTCTACTGGTTCCTCTTGCACCGCACGAGTTTCGGCCGACGCGTCTTCGCCATCGGCAACAATCCGGTCGCTGCGCAATTTTCCGGCGTGCGCGTCGGCCGCACCAAGTTCATCCTGTTTTGCCTGACCGGGCTGATGTCGGGCATCGCCTCGGTGCTGATCACCTCGCGCCTCGGTTCGACGCGGCCCTCGATCGCGCAGGGTTATGAACTCGAAGTCATCACCATGGTGGTGCTCGGCGGCGTCAGCATCCTCGGTGGCGCCGGCAGCATTCTGGGCGTCGTGCTCGCCGCCTTCATCATGGGGCTGGTGACCTTCGGGCTCGGCCTGCTCAATGTGCCGGGCATCGTCATGTCGATCTTCATCGGCCTGCTGCTGATCATCGTCATCGCCTTGCCGATCGTCTGGCGGCGGCTGCGCGGAGGGCGTTGATGGCCGAGAAATACGCGTTCAAGATGAAGCTGAAGCCCGGCATGAAGGCAGAGTACAAGAAGCGCCATGACGAGATCTGGCCGTCGCTGGTCGCGCTGCTGAAGCAGGCCGGCGTCTCCGATTATTCCATCCATCTCGACGAGGAGACCAATATCCTGTTCGGTGTGCTGTGGCGGCAAGACGACCACCGCATGGACGAATTGCCCGGGCATTCGGTGATGCAGCGCTGGTGGGCCCACATGGCCGACATCATGGAAACCAGGCCGGACAACGAGCCGGTGGCCGTGAAGCTGGAAACAATGTTCCATATGGCATGACTGCGATGCGCCACATCGCCGTCATCGACATAGGCAAGACCAACGCCAAGGTGGCGCTGGTCGACCTCGCTGCGTTGAGCGAGGTGGCGCTGCGCCGCATGGCGAATGCGCCGGTGCGGCAGGCGCCTTACCCACATCACGATGTCGAGGCCTTGTGGGCATTCATCCTCGAAAGCCTTGCCGGCCTCAACCGCGAACAGCGCATCGACGCCATTTCGATCACCACCCATGGCGCGACCGGCGTGCTGGTCGACGCGGCGGGTGAACTGGTGCTGCCGGTGCTCGACTATGAGTTCGACGGCCCCGACGGGATGGCCGAGGATTACGACGCGATCCGCCCGCCTTTTGCCGAGACCGGCACGCCGCGCCTGCCGCTCGGCCTCAATCTCGGAGCACAATTCTTCTGGCAGCAGAAGAGCTTCCCGGCGGAATTCGCCAGGGCCGCGGCGCTGCTGATGTACCCGCAATACTGGGCCTTGCGCCTGACCGGCATCGCCGCCAACGAGGTCACCTCGCTCGGCTGCCACACCGACCTGTGGAACCCGTGGACAGCGGATTTTTCATCCCTGGTCGAGAGGCTGGAGTGGCGAAGCCTGACGGCGCCGGTGCGGCCAGCCGGGGACCGCCTCGGCCCGATCCTGCCCGCTGTTGCGGTGCGAACCGGACTCGATCCGCAAACGCCGGTGTTCTGCGGTCTGCATGATTCCAACGCGTCGCTGCTGCCGCATCTGCTGTCCGACAAACCGCCTTTCTCGGTGGTCTCGACCGGCACCTGGGTGGTGTCGATGGCGGTCGGCGGCAAGCAGATTGTGCTGGATGCGGCGCGCGACACGCTGGTCAATGTCAACGCGCTCGGCGATCCCGTTCCCTCTGCGCGCTTCATGGGTGGCCGCGAGTTTTCGGTGCTGACAAAGGATCAGCCGGAGCCGTGGACCGAGGATGATGTCGGCGCCGTGCTGGCGCGAAAGATGCTGCTGCTGCCGTCGACCCAGCAAGGTTCGGGGCCGTTCCCGCACCATGCCGCGGCATGGCTCAACGCCGACGGCATCAACAAAGGCCAGCGCTTTGCCGCCATCTCATTCTATCTGGCCCTGATGACGGCGACCTGCCTCGACTTGATCGGTGCCGACGGCCCGACCACGGTCGAAGGCCCCTTTGCCCGCAACCGGCTCTTTGTCGGCATGCTGGCGGCAGCCACGGCGCGCGCCGTGGTTGCGTCGGAGGCCGCCACCGGCACCAGCATCGGCGCGGCGCTGCTGGCATGCGATCGGCCGGCGACGCACGGCAAGGGCGAAAGAATAGAACGGCCTATAGACCCAGCATGGGTCGACTATGTCAGCGCATGGCGGGCGGCAGTGGAAGTGCAGGGCTGATCAGAGAATCCGTTTGCCGAAGGCAGACATGACGAAGTTGACCGCGTCGGTGCCGATCCGCGGCTCCAGATCCGCCGTCAGGCCCGAAACATCCATCGACAGCAAGCCGCCGGAGAGCGCGATCGCCTCCATCGCCTGATGTGTTTCGCGCACGGTCAGCCCACCGGAGCCCGCAGCCCAGCCGGCGAATTCGGTCGCGGTCGGCGAATAGCTGACATGAAAGCCTTGCGTGCCTGATGTGGCGATACGGATCGCTTCATGCATCAGGTCGCGCATGCCCATGGCGTCGATATCGGTCATGGTGAAGGCGGAGACGCGCGAATCCTTCAGCACCCGCGCCTCGGCCGGATCGGCGTGGCGCAAGCCGACGATGACGACATTCTCCGGCGACAGTTGCGGCTGCAGGGCGCCCGCCTTGTGGTCGAGGCCAAGCGATCGCGCCAGGACCGAGCCTTCCGGCAGGTCGATGCCGTCCTCGTCCTCAGGCATCAGGGCGGCGATGGAATCGATCCAGATCAGGCCGAAGGAATGCGTGGCGCGCGCCGTTGCGGTCAGAGCCTTATGCGCGACGCGACGGTCGGTGCCGGCGGCCAGCCGGATCAGCCCCGATGGCGGCCGCTCGACATCGGCGAGTTCCACGACATCGAAATTCATCGCCTCCAGCCGCGCGCCGGTGCCTTCCCGGGCCAGGATGCCGGCAGCCCCCGGCCCGGCGGAGATCTGCACCATCTTGCGGCCGGAAAAATCCTCGACATCGTGCATCGGGGCCTTCTCGACATATTCCGAGGTCATCGCCAAAAGCATGGCGCCATAGCTCATGCGGAAGGCGACGCGGTCGCCGACGGCCAGCGGCGGGTCGGCATCGGCGACATCCAAAAGCAGATGGTCGCTGGAGGCGCCCAGCACCCGGATCCCCCTGGCGATCGGCGTCAGCCCCTCGACCAGCACGTCCTCGCGGCCGATATTGGCGATGGCGCGCAGCCTATCGCCCTCGTCGGGGAAGACCGGCTGGTTGCCGAAGGCGTCGTAGCCCGATTGGCCGATCGGCCGTGACGGCTTGAGCTTGACCTCGATGATGTCGCTGGTCAGCCGGCAGGCCTCGGGCTCGAGCTCGGCCCATGGCACATCGCGGAAGGTTTCGACGCCACCTTGCAGGATCGCCTCGCCGACGCGCAGATTGTTGATGCCGGCCGGAAGCCTGCCTTCGAGCAGCAGCGGCAGCGACGACGAGGCGCCGCCGGAAATCACGTCGAGGCTTTTGCCGGACAGGCGCTCGGTCTTGTAGGCATGGGCGACGAGCTGCCCAAGGTTTTCCGGCGTCGGCATGATGGCGCCGAAGCAGCCGAGATTGGTGCCGATGCCGGCGATGCGCACGCCCTTGAACTGCAGGATCTGCTCAACCGTGGGGATCAGGTCGTTCGGCCAGATGCCTTCGCGGAGATCGCCGAGATCGATCATCAGCATGATGTCGTGGACGCGGCCCATGCGCTCGGCGATGCGCGAAACTTCGCGGATGGTGGCGAGTTCCGATTGCAGGCTGATGTCGACGGTGCGCACCACCTCCTCGACCCGCGCCATCGGCGGGCTGCGCAGCAGCATGATCGGTGCGTTGATGCCGCTGTCGCGCAGCCGGCGGATGTTCTCGAAACGCGATTCGGCGATGCCGGCGACACCGCCGCGCAGCATGGCGCGTGCCACTTGCGGCATGCCGCAAGTGCCCTTGGTGACGCCGAACACTTTTATGCCCGACAGCGCGCAGCGCTCGACGATGGTGCGCGCGTTGCGCTCGATGCGGCCAAGGTCGATGGCGACTTGCGGTCCCGACATCCTAGCCCCCGTAAACCAGCCCCTGCGGGTCGATCTCCGGCTTGCGGCCCGAAACGAGGTCGGCGAGGAATTTTCCCGAACCGCAGGCCATCGTCCAGCCGACATGGCCGTGGCCGGTGTCGAGATAGAGATTCTTGTAGCGCGCCTGGCCGATGACCGGCACCGAGTTCGGCATCATCGGGCGCAGACCCGCCCAGAACACAGCCCTCTTCTCGTCGAAGGCACCCGGGAAAAGATCCTTGCCGGTGCTGATGATCGTCTTGAAATCGGCGGGCTTGAAAGTGCGGTCGAAGCCGGTGAATTCGGCCGTCGAGGACATCCGCAAGCGGTTGCCCAGCCTTGAATAGCCGATCAGCCGGTCCTCGTCGGCGCCGCCCATGGTCGGTCCCCTGCTTTCGTCCTCCAGGGGAATCGTCGCGGTATAGCCTTTTACCGGATAGACAGGCAGGTCGATGCCGTAACGGCGCCCGAGCAGGCCGCTTTCCGGCCCCATCGAGATGACAACCGCATCGCCGGCGACCGGGCCGGCCGAAGTCATCACCGCGCGCACCCGGTCGCCCTCGATGTCGAGGCCTTCGACTGTCGTGCCGAACAGGAATTCGACGCCGAGCTTCTCGGCCGCATAGGCGGCCAGCCTGTCGACAAACTGCTTGGAATCTCCGGTCTGGTCGGTTGGCGAATAGACGCCGCCGGCAATCTTGTCCTTGACGCCGGCAAGGCCGGGTTCCAGCTCGACCAGCCGGTCGCGGCCGACGATTTCGATCGGCAGGCCGTGCTTGGCAAGATAACGG
>NZ_RZPI01000136.1:0-9817 GCF_003998715.1 Mesorhizobium sp. M7A.F.Ca.CA.002.15.2.1 | reverse complement strand
GCGCTGAAAACCGTCGCCCTTGGCCAGAACCTCCTGCTCCATCGGCGCGGCGCTTTCCGGAGCCAGGAAGGCCCCCAGCGTGTCGTCCAGCTTCTGCGGCGCGCGCACCGGCAGGATCAGCCGGCTGTCCCCGCAATGGATCGACAGCGTCGCCTGCTCGGCGGTCGGAAAGACGATCGGCCAATGCGATGTCGCCAGTGCCAGCCGGATACGCTCGCCAGCCTCGAAACGCTGCCCGCAGCAGCGCAGCTTGATGCGGACGGTCTCCGCCCGGCCCGGCACCATGGGTACGATGTCCAGATCATCGTTGCGATGGCTCAGATTGAGGATGCCGTAGCTGATGCGCGAGGCAGCACCTTCCGGGAACACTTGCGACAGCGTGGCGGACAGAAGCGCAACCGGCTTGTCGGAGGAGAGCTTGACCTCGAATTCGGGAAAACCGAGGATCTCGACCGCTTCGGTCAACGGCGCCGTCTCGAAGATCAGGGCATTGCCTTCTTCCGTGCGTTGGTCGACCGGCAAGGTAGGCATGACGCCATAACCGCACCAGGCGCCGGACGACAGGCCGGCCGTCTGCGGCGATGAAATCTCCAGGATCGTGTCTTCGCCCCTGGCCTCGCTCAGCACATGCGGCGCAAGGTTCAGCACCTTTTCGCCGATTCCCGGCCCCGGCCATGCCGGCTCCGCGACCCAGCGGCCGGGTCGCTCGTCATAGATCGCTGCCGGCCGTGCGGGATCTTGAATCCAGGCGCGCAGCATCGGCTCGTCGGCAATGCCGGTGTTTATGCCCTTGAGATATTGATCCCACCAGCGCAGGCACTCCTGCAGGAAGCCGATGCGCGGTCCCGGCATGGCGAAGTGCGGATATTTATGGCCCCAGGGTCCAATCAGCCCTTTACGGGGACCGCTTAGCTTTTCCAGCATCCGGAAGATCGGATTGGGATAACCGTCGGCCCAGCCGCCGACGGCGTAGACCGGGATTTCGACATCGGAATATTCCTCGCAGATCGAACCGTGCTTGTAGAAATCGTCGCGGCGCTGGTGTTCAAACCAGTCCTGCATCCAGATGCCATTGCCATTCAGCCGTTGTTTCCAAAGATCGCGCCAGCGGTCGCCGACAATGAGCGGGTCGGGCGGGGTCATGGCGATGGCCCAGGCGGTGGTTCCCCACATCAGATTGTCGCACATCATCGCGCCGCCGAGATAATGCACGTCGTCGTTATAGCGGTCGTCGGTCGAGCACAGCGAAACGACGGCTTTCAGCGCCGGCGGCCGGCGGGCCGCGACCTGCAGCCCGTTGAAGCCGCCCCAGCTGATGCCGATCATGCCGACGCTTCCCGAGCACCAGGATTGCCTCGCCAGCCATTCGATGACCACCAGGCAGTCATCCTGCTCCTGCTTCAGATACTCACCCTTGCACAGCCCTTCGCTGTCGCCCGAGCCGCGCATATCGACCCGCACGCCGGCATAGCCGTGACCGGCGAAATAGGGATGCGTCAGCGCATCGCGCTCCACCGTTCCGTCACGCTTGCGATAGGGCAAATATTCGAGGATCGCCGGCACGGGATCGCTCTCCGCGTCTTCCGGCAGCCAGACACGCGCCGCCAGCTTGACGCCATCCGGCATCGGAATCCACAAATTCTCGATCTCGCGGATTTTGCGCGGGAAATCGGTGACGATGCGGATATCTTGCATGGCGGCTCCTCTCAACGCCCCGGCCGACACTTGCGCCGGTGGCGATCCTTATGTGTTCAGCGGGAAATGGCAGGTTAGACGGCTGTCGCCGACCGAGGCCGGGACGGGGACATCCAGCGCGCAACGGCCCTCGGCCTGCGGGCAGCGTGTGTGAAACTCGCAGCCTGAGGGGCGCGCCAGCAAGGACGGAACGTCAGCCGGCAGCGTGATGCGCTGGTGCACCCGATCTGGATCGGGCTCGGGGTTGGCGGACAGAAGGGCCGCCGTATAGGGATGATGCGGGGCACGGAAGATCGCTTCGGTTTCGCCCTGCTCGACGAAGCGTCCGAGATACATCACCGCCATGCGGTCGGCGATCTGGCGCACGACATGCAGATTGTGGGTGATGATCAGCATCGACAGGCCCATGCGGTCGCGCAGGTCGTTGAGCAGGTTCAGCACCTCTCCCTGCACGGAGACGTCGAGGCCGGCGGTCGGCTCGTCGGCGACGACCAGCACCGGGTCCAGCGCGATCGCCCGCGCAACGCCGACGCGGCGCGCCTGGCCGCCGGATAGCTGGTGCGGGTAGCGGTCGGCGAAATCGCGCGGCAGACCGACCAGCGCAAGAAGCCGTGTGACTTCAGCGTTGAGATCGCGATCCGACAAACCGTGGATGACGAAAGGCTCCGACAGCAGCGAGCGCACGCTGAGCCGCGGCGACAGCGATCCGACCGGATCCTGGAACATCATCGGCATGCGCCGCCGCACCGGTTTCATCGCGGCGTTGGACAGGCCTTGCAGTTCCTGTCCTTCGAACACGATCGTGCCTGCTTTCACCGGCTGAAGACCGTTGAGGGTGCGCGCCAGCGTCGTCTTGCCCGAGCCGGATTCGCCGACCAGCGCGAAGGTGCTGCCTCGTTGAAGCGTGAAGCTGACGCCGGAGACCGCTTCGATTTCGGTGGCCCGCCCCGCGAGCCTGGCGGACAGGCCGCCAACCCGAAACGAGACGCGCAGGTCGCTGACACGGAGCAGGTCTTCGTTCATGCGCTCATGGCCCCCAGTGGAACGTCCGCGTGCCAGCAATGGGCGATATGAGATCCGCCGACAGGGGCGTTGGGAGGCGTCGTCAGGCATTGGGCGTCGGCGCGATCGCAGCGCGGCTGGAAGACGCAGCCGCTTGGTCGGCGGCGCAGGTCCGGCAAGGTCCCGGCAATCGTCGGCAGCCGGGGCACACGCTGCGACAGCCGGGCGGGATCGCAGGCCAGCAGCGTCTGCGTGTAGGGATGGCGGGCGTCGTGGAAGATCTCGCGGGTCGTGCCGCTTTCCACCACCTCGCCGGCATACATCACGATCATCTCGTCGCAGAGTTCGGCGATCACGCCCAGATGATGCGAGATGAACAGCACCGAGCAGCCGATGTCGCGCTGCAGATCCTTGAGCAGTTCGATGGTGGCCACCTCCAGCGTCGCATCGAGCGCCGTGGTCGGCTCGTCGGCGATCAGCAGCGCTGGCTCCATCATCAGCGCCATGGCGATGGCGATGCGCTGCTTCATGCCGCCGGAGAATTCGTGCGGAAACTGCGTCAGCCGGCTTTCCGGATCGGGAATGCGAACCTTGCGCAGCATGGCGACCGAGCGCGCATCCTTGTCCCGCTTCGACAGACCCGAGCGATACTGGATGTCGCGCATCTGCCGCCCCACCGACAGCACCGGGTTGAGCGCACCCATCGGGTCCTGGAAAACGGTGGCGATCCTTTGCCCGCGCAGGCCGCGCATCGCGGTGGGGTCGAGCCGGGCAAGGTTCTTGTCGCCCTCGAAGATGATGTCGCCCGATAATATCTCGCCATTGTCGGCGAGCAGGCCGAGAATGGCGTTGATGAGCGTCGACTTCCCGCAGCCGGATTCGCCGACCACGCCAACGCTGCGGTTGGCCGGCACGGAAAAACTCACCTGCTTCAGCGCCTCCAGTCGCCCACTCTCGGTGTGGAAGGCGACGCTCAGATCCTTGATCGCGAGAACCGTCATGACCGCCCCTTCAGCCGGGGATCGAAGAGGTCGCGCAGCGTCTCGCCGAAGAAGGTGAAGCCGAGTGTGGTCAGCACGATGGGCAGGCCGCCGGCAATCACGATCCAGTAGGAATCGCGGATGTTGGCAAAGCCGTCATTGAGGATCGCGCCCCAGCTCGGCGTTGGCGGCCGCACGCCGAGCCCGAGGAAGCTCATGCCGGCCTCGATCGCCACCACCACGGGAATGTCCATCGATATCAGGATCAGGATCGGGCCGATGATGTTGGGCAGGATATGGACGCGCAGGATACGGCCGGCACTGGCGCCCATCGAGCGCGCCGCCATGACATGTTCGGCCGACTTCAGCACCAGCGTCTGCGTCCTGATGATGCGGGCATAGCCCGGCACATTGACCAGCATCACCACCAGCACCACCGCATAGAGCGAGGGGCCGAACAGGGTGACCAGCGTCAGCGCCAGCATGACGGTGGGAAAGCTCTTCACGGCGTCGAAGATCAGCAGCAGCACATTGTCGAGCCAGCGCGGCCCATAGCCGGCGATCAGCCCGAGCACCACGCCGACGACCAGCGACACCGCTGTCGCGCCCAGCGCGATCAAGAGCGCGACGCGCCCGCCATAGAGCACCCGGGTCAGAAGATCACGGCCGAGGTGGTCGGTGCCGAGCAGATGCAGCAGGCTCGGCGAAGCGAAGCGTTCGGCCGGCGATATCTTGCTCGGCGCATAGCTGGTCAGCGCGCTGGCAAACACCGCCGACAGCACCACCAGCGTCACCAGCGTCAGGCCGACGGCGCCGAGCGGCTCGCGCATGATGCCGCGCACGGTGCGCCACAATCCGGACAACCGGCTGCCGCCGGAAGACAGCTCAGTTGAAACTTGATCTGACACGGGGATCCAAGATACCGACCAGAATGTCGGCCGCTACGTTGACGAGGACGAAGAAGACCGTGGTGACCAGCACGGCTCCGGAGACGATGGGGTAGTTGCGCACCGAGATCGCCTCATAGACCAGCTTGCCGATGCCGGGGCGGGCGAAGACGATTTCGGCGAAAACGGAAGACGACAGCATGTGGCCGATGCCGACGCCGAGCAGGGTGATCGTGGGCAGCACGGCAATGCGCAGCGCGTAGGTGTAGACGATCCGGTGCTCTGTCAGGCCGAAGGCGCGCGCCGTGCGGATATGGCTGGCCTCCAGCGTCTCCAGCATCGAGGCGCGCACCATGCGCGAGATGTAGCCGATCCAGCCAAGCCCGACCGCCAGCGACGGCAGGATGAGGTGCTGGAGCCGGCTGGCGAGGTCGCCCGGTTCGCCGGCGCCGATCGCCGGCAGCCATTGCAGTGCGACCGCGAACACCAGCAGCGAATAGATGGCGACGACGAAGGACGGCACCGCGATCATCGCCACCGAAAGAACCCCGATCACCTGATCGACAAAGCCGCCTCGGCGCACCGCGGCGATACAGCCAAGCGGGATGCCAAGCGCCACCGACCAGGTGATGCCGCCGACCACCAGCGCCAGCGTGAACGGAAGCTGCTCGATCACCACGTCCAGCACCGGCCGGTTCGACAGAACCTCGGTGCCCAGGTCACCGCGCAGGACCGATCCGTAGAAGTGCAGGAACTGCCGCCACACCGGCTGGTCGAGGCCCATGCGTACGCGCAGCGCCTCCATCATCTCCGGCGTCGCGCGTGGCCCCAGCGCGACGGAGGCCGGGTCGCCGGGAATGAGGTAGACCATGGCGAACATCATCATCATAGCGACGCTGATGATGATGGCGCCAAGCCACAGACGCTTGAGGGCGTAGCGGATCATTTTCGGTACCTGTCGGACGGTCTTTGGTGGGGGCGAGCCCCGCCCTCCGATATCATGCCGGTTTGAAGCCGGTGAACACGGGCTCGCCGTTCGGCTTCAGGCCGGCCACAAGCGTGTCTCGATTCATGATGCCGGTGACCTCATGCGTCAGGAAAACGTAGTTGCCGTTCTCCTCCATCAGGTCCTGCAGCTTCTTGTAGATGACATCGCGTTTCGCCGGGTCGAGCTCGACCATGCCTTCGGCATTGAGCTTGTCGAATTCCTCGCTGGAAAACCGCTCCCAGTTCCAGACGCCGATCTGGTCGCGGGTGAACCAGGCAGTCGCCCAGCTCGGATCCGGCTGCATGGAGAAGCGGCTGATGATCATCTGCAGCTTCTTCCAGTAGTCGCCTTCCTTGGCGCCAAGCGTCCAGAAGGTGCCGCTGTCGTTCTGCTTGATCTCCACATTGAGGCCGACATCCTGCAGGTTCGACTGCACGACCTGCGCCGCGGTCAGCCGCTCGGTCTTGTTGAGGATGTCGAGCGTGATCGTCGTGCCGGCCAGCCCCTCCTTGGCGATCATGTCGCGGGCGCGGTCTGGGTCGAAATCGAAAAGGTTCTTCTCGCGATGGCCGGGCAGGCCGGGCGCGATGATGCCGGTGGCGGTTGCGGCGGCGCCGAAATAGGCAGCATCGACCACCGCCTTGCGGTCCACGGCGTACTGAACCGCGCGGCGCATGTTGAGATTGTTGAAGGGAGCGACATCCTGGTTCATGCCGAGCCAGACAAAGGCCAGCGAAGGCTTCTCCACCACTGTCGTCTTCGGCGGCGGCGTCTGCTTCAGGCGCGAGATCGAGGAGACCGCGGTCCAGGTGTAGTCGAGGTCGCCGGCCTCATAGCCGAGTTCGGCGGTCTTCTCGTCCTCGATCGGATGAATGTGGATTTCCGCGAAGGCACCTTGCTCGTACTTCCAGTCGGGATTGCGGACCAGCACCGTGCGCTGCTTGGGCAGCCATTCCTTCAGGATGTAGGGGCCTGACTGAGCCACTGGCTTGACGCCCATCTTGCCACCGAGCTCGGTGATGGCGCGCTTTGACAGGATGGTGCCGGACGGCGTCGGCAAAGTCGACGTCCACAGCGGCGCGAAGGCTTGTTTCAGGTGGATCAGCCCCGACAGCTTGTCCTTGACCTCGACTTCCTTGAGCGTTGCCCAGTCGCCGGAATAGGGGCTCTTGTTGGCTGGGTCGGCGATGCGTTCGATCGAAAACTTGACGTCTTCGGCCGTCATCTGGCCGTAGCCATCGGTGAAGCCGATATTGTCGCGCAGCTGGAAGGCGACGGTCAGCGGATCGAGCTGCTTGATCGTTTCCGCCGCCATCGGCCGCCAGCCCCAGCTGTCGCCAGGCGTGGTGACGACGAGGCCGGCGAAGATGACGCTGGTGATGTCGCCTTCAGGCGCCGCCAGCCGGAAGCAAGGGTCGAGCGTCTGGATGTCGGCGTAGGAGCGCACCTTGAGGATCGGCCCGTCGCTCGACCAGGAAACTTTTGGATTGACCATTGAGGCGAGGCCGAAAGCGCCGGCTGCGGCGAGCAGGCTGCGGCGCGAAACCCTGGTGTCGGCTAGAATGGACATGCTCTACCCCTCAGCTGTTTTCGTTGTCTTGTTTTCAGGCCGCAGGCCATTCTCCAAGCCGGGCCGAATGTGTCGGTCCGCTAAAACTGCTAATAATAGACATCTATGTCTAGCGAAAATTTTGCCGGCACGTCCGAATCTTGGATACGGACGATCTTGCGGAAAATCTCGACATCTGTTCCGACCGCCGCCGGCGCGTCGACTTGGGCAAGTCACGGGCGGAATGTGATCGCGCAGACGATATGGCCTGGCCCGCCATTCGGTGGGGCCTGGATCAAGAGCTGTAGCGGAGATAGGCCTCTCGGCCGCCGCTCACTTCCAGATTTCAGCCGCCAGGCGCATGAAATTGCCGCCCAGGACATCGCGCACGGTCTGCTCGGACTGGCCGCGGCGCAGAAGAACCTCGGTCAGTTCGCGCATCTGACCTGGAGCCGCGTAGGTCGTCGCCCCCTCCGGATATTCGCTCTTGGGCCAGAATTGCGGATTGTCGGAAATGATGCGGTCGATGCCTTTGACATCAACCGGAAAGGCGTAGTCCAGTCCGATGCCGACATGATTTGGGCCAGCCAGGTCGACGAGATATTCGATGTGGTCAGCCAGCCTGTCCGAGTCCGTGCGTCCCTCTCCCAGGAAACGATTGAGCCCGACGATCGCGACGATGCCGCCGGTGCGCGCGCAGGCCTTGATCTGCTCGTCGGTGATATTGCGGCCATGGCCGCACAAGGCCTTGGCGTTGGAGTGCGAGAAGATGACTGGCCGGTTGGAGTATTCCATCACCTCCATCGAGGTGCGATAGCCGGTGTGGGTGACGTCGACGAACATGCCGAGACGGTTCATCTCGTCGATGACCTCGCGGCCGAACGCCGTCAGGCTGGTCTCGACATCGTGGCAACCGCCGCCGGCCAGATTGTTCCTGTTGTACGCAAACAGGATCTGGCGGACGCCCAGATGGTGATAGAACTCGACCATCTCGACGCGGCCGTCGAGCGCGTTCATGCCCTCGATGTCGAAGGTGATCGCCAGTTTGCCTTCAAGCTTGGCCTTGCGGATTTCCGCGACGGAGGAGACCAGCGTGTAGTGCTCGGGATTGGCAAGGATCCAGTGGCGGAAATTTGCGAGCGTCCGCACGGTCTGCTCCCAGGGCAACAGGTCGAAGCCGACATCGATCGACAGATAGTCGATGCCGGCGTCGCGCCAGATCTGCAGATTGTTCAGGTCCGCCGCCGGGTCCGGCATGAAGCCGGAATGCGCGTCCCATATGATTTCACTGTCGAAAATGGCCTGGGCGGCTGTCGAAACGCTCACTTTTTCCTCGCTCTCTCGGCGACACAACACAACGGAAAGCCGGATCAAGCGGCGTTCCGGACGTGTGATCCAGATGCAGTGCGCATCAAGTATCAGGCCACAGACACATGTGTCTAGACAGTCCGGGACGAGCCTGTATGGTCGCCGTCGCTGTATGTCGCTCCGACCGGAACATCGGCAAAAGGGAGAACAAAGATGAGTTCAAACGGAAGCCATGGCGGCAGCGATAGCAGGCATATCGCGGTGATTGGCGGCGGCATCATCGGCTGCAGCGCGGCTTTCCATCTGCTGCGGTCCGGCGTGCGCCGGGTGACGGTCATCGATGCCGGCCAGCCGGGTGCCGCAACCACAAGCGCCGGTGCTGGCTTCGTCTCCCATTGGTCCGCCGGCATGATCCCGCTCGGTGAAGAGGGCTTTCAGCTGCAGCAATATGGCCTCGATTTCTATCGCAGGCTGCACGAGGTCGGCGCCGAGATTGGTTATCGGCCGAACGGCACCTTGATCATGGCGCTGACCGAGGACGGGCGCGAACGCTTCGTCCGCCCGGTGCTGGATTCTCCCTATGCGCCGCCGGAAATGCAGGACCTGGACGCCGTGCAGATCGGGCAGAAGATGCAGGGCCTCATCGATCCGGCCCGGGTCCATTCGGCGGCCTACAATCCGCACGGCATCCAGCTCGACACCAAGCTGGCGATGGGGGTGCTGACCGGCCAGATCAGCGAGCTCGGCGGCGTCTTCCGCAGCAACACACGCGTGACTGCCGTCCATGATGCCGGCGACCGGGTGACGATCGAGACCGACCAGGGCGGTCTTGAGGCTGATGGCGTGATTGTTGCCGCCGGCGCCTGGAACAACCAGGTCCTGTCAGGCCTTGGCTGGCAGTTGCCGCTGCTGCGCGTCGTTGCAACGCGCATCGTCACCGACGACCGTGGGCTGCCATCGACCATTCCCACCGTCCAGTGCCGCGAATTGCGGCTGTGGCTGCGCGAGACATTCGGCGCCATAATGTGGGGAACCGGCCGGCACTACAAACCTCTCAACAAGACGAACGACAGCGAAATCGAACCCGGCCAGCCGCACAATATCGGGCTGATGCAGGAAACCTCCGAGCAGGAGCTTGCCGAGTTGCAGACGGTGTTCCCGCCGCTGCGCGGTTCGACGATCGCGAGCTGGGCGCAAGGCGTGCCGTGCTACACGCCCGACAACAACCTTATCGTCGGCAAAGTCCCCGGCAGCGACAATATCGTGGTCGTCGGTGGCGACAATGAGAGCGGCGTCACCCATGGACCGGGTCTTGGCCGGCTCTCTTGCGAACTGGTTCTCGGGCAGACCCCGTTCGTTTCCGTCGAGCGGTTCCGTGTCGATCGCTACGCCTCCAACGCCTTCAAGT
>NZ_RZPI01000135.1:0-9880 GCF_003998715.1 Mesorhizobium sp. M7A.F.Ca.CA.002.15.2.1 | reverse complement strand
GCGCGGTCATGCAGGGGCTGTTCCGCAATCCGCTGGCGGACCCCGGCCTGATCGGCGTCTCGGCCGGCTCCAGCCTCGGCGCGGTTGCCGTCATCGTGCTCGGCGCGACGATATTGGCTCCGGTGACAGTCTTGCTCGGCACGCTTGCCCTGCCGCTGGCGGCCTTCTGTGGCGGGCTCGCCACCACGCTGATGCTCTATCAGGTCGCGACGCGGCGGGGGCAAACCTCGGTTGCCACAATGCTGCTCGCGGGCATCGCGCTGGCGGCGCTCGCCATGGCGCTGACCGGCATCCTTATCTTCATGGCCGACGATCGCCAGTTGCGCGACCTGACCTTCTGGCAACTCGGATCGCTCGGTGGTGCGACCTGGGCGAAGATCGCGTCGGTAGGGCCGATCATCGTCCTGGCGCTGGCGGCGATGCCGTTCCTGGCACGCGGCCTCAACGCGCTGGCGCTTGGCGAGGCGACCGCCGGCCATCTCGGCATTCCGGTGCAGCGGCTGAAATACACGGCCATCGTCGGCGTCTCCGCCGCGGTCGGCGCATCCGTCGCCGTCAGCGGCGGCATCGGCTTCGTCGGCATCGTGGTGCCGCATCTGCTGCGCCTGCTGATTGGTCCGGACAATCGCTATCTGCTGCCGGCGTCGGCGCTGCTCGGCGCCTCGCTGCTGCTTCTGGCCGATGCGGTCGCACGCACCATCGTTGCGCCGGCCGAACTGCCGATAGGCATCGTCACCGCGATAGCGGGCGCGCCGTTCTTCCTTTGGATCCTGCTGCGCAAGCGCGGCGTGGTTGATTTGTGAGGCTTGATGATCGAGGCAAAGGATGTTTCGGTTGATATCGCCGGCAAGCCTATCGTCAGTGGTGTCGATTTCCACGCGCGGCCCGGCGAGATCGCCGCCGTCGTCGGCCCCAATGGTTCGGGCAAGACGACCTTCCTCAAAGCGCTCTCCGGCGAGCTCGCCTATACCGGCCGCGTTGCCCTCAACGGCCGAGATCTCTCGACGATGAAGCCGGCCGAGGCAGCCGTCCATCGCGCGGTGCTGCCGCAGGCGACGACGCTGTCGTTCCCGTTCACCGTGCGGGAAGTGGTCAAGCTTGGTCTTGTCGGCGGCCGTTCGGGCGCCTTGCCGGGCGAGGATGCGCGGCTGCCGGAACGGGCGCTGGCGCGTGTCGATCTCGACGGCTTTGCCGGCCGTTTCTACCAGGAGCTTTCCGGCGGGGAGCAACAGCGCGTTCAGTTGGCGCGCGTGCTATGCCAGGTCTGGGCGCCGGTGCTCGACGGCAAGCCGCGCTTTCTGTTCCTCGACGAGCCAGTGTCCAGCCTCGACATCAAGCACCAGCTGATCATCATGAACATTGCCCGCGACTTCGCCAGAAGGGGCGGTGGCGTGGTCGCCATCCTGCATGACCTCAATCTGACGGCCATGTATGCGGAGCGGATCTTCGTCATGCATCGCGGCCGGCTGGCCGCCGCCGGATCGCCGCGGGACGTGCTGAGCGATGATCTGATCGAGAAAGTGTTCGACTGCCGGCTCAAGGTCGGCGTGCTGCCGGCGGGCAATATGCCGTTCGTGCTGCCGCAGTCGGCGGTCTATTGATATTCAGGTGAGGCCGGGCCTGCGAATGGCGGTTTCCTGCGCTTCTCCCGCCAATTGTCGAAGTCGGCGCCGCCCCTCATTGCCCTGCCGGGCATTTCTCTCCGCAGAACGGGGAGAAATACGCTAGGCAGCCGGGGCGCGGCGCTCCATCAGCATGTCGATGCCGAGCAGGTTGCGTACATTCGGCCGCGCCGCTACCAGATCGGCGATCGTATAGCGGGCGAGCACTGCGAAAAACGCATTCAGGGCCTCGCGCAGCGCCGAGTTCAGCGCGCAGCTGTCGACGAGCGGGCATTCGGCGGCATCGTTCTCGAAGCATTCGGCCATGGCGAAGCTCTCTTCCGTCACGCGCACGACATCGAACAGGCTGATGGCTTCGGCCGCCCGGCCAAGCTTGACGCCGCCATTCCTGCCACGCACGGTCTGGACGAGGCCGTGCTCGACCAGCGGCTGCAGGATCTTGAACAGGAAAAGCTCCGACACAGAATAGGCGGCCGCGATCTCGGGAATACGGCTCAATCGGTCGTCATTTGCCGCGCAATACATCAAGATGCGCATGGCATAGTTGGTCTGGCGCGTAAGCCGCATATTGTCCTCACAAGGCACTGGGGCGGTGCAACCCACGCCAGATCTGGAAATTTTGCTGATGCGGCTTTGACCCGAAATTCCGGATTCGCCACATTGGCCCAGGCGGAATATGGCCTATACCTTGGAATAATTCCAGACTAGCTTGGCGCGATAGATGAATTTTCTCCTCAACTTTGTGTGCGCAGCCGGGCAAGATGCCGGGCGAAACCGGCTGTCGCGGGTATTTCGGCCGTCGGAACACTAGATAGGCTGAGATCGACGAGGAGCGGCTCACCCATGTCACAATCGGCTTCGCCCTTGACGCCGGTCCGTTTCGATGCCGAAGCGGATGCGAAGCTTTCCGCGTTGCGGCGGACGAAATTCCTCGCGGCGGCCGCGCTGGCGCTTTGCGTACTGGTGTTTGCGCTCGCCAAATCGTTCGAGCACATCCATGCGTGGCTCGGCTTCGTCGCTGCCTTTGCCGAGGCGGCGACCATCGGCGGCCTCGCCGACTGGTACGCGGTGGTGGCGCTGTTTCGAAGGCCGCTGGGGCTGCCGATCCCGCACACCGCCATTATCCCCGAGAACCAGAACCGCATCGCCGACAATCTCGGCCGCTTCATCGAGGTCAACTTTCTGGCGCCCGAACCGGTGCGTGAAAAGCTTGCCGAGGTCGATTTTTCGGCGCTGGTCGCCGATTGGCTGGCCGATACGGAGCGCGCCGCCGGCCTGTCGCGCTTCATCGTGCGGCTGGTGCCGCAGACGCTTGCGGCGATAGAGCAATCCGGCCTGCGCGGCTTCGTCACCAGCCGCATGCTCGAACAGATCGAAAAGGTGCCGCTGGCGCCGCTGGCCGCCGAACTGCTCTCGGCGCTTACCGATGATCGCCGCCATCAGAAATTGTTCGACGAATTCACCAAGGTGATCGGGCGGTTCCTCAATGACGAAAAAGCGCTGGCAACGATGCGCGAAAAAATCCGCGAGGAACTGCCGTCGCTGTTCAACCTGTTCCGCGCCGACGCCTATCTCCTGAAGAAGATCGTCGCCTCGGCGGGCTCGCTGCTCGACGAAGTGAGGGCCGATCCCGACCACCCGCTGCGCGCCGAATTCGACAGCTTCGCCCAAGGCTTCATCGATAAGCTGAGGACATCGAAACAATACGCCAAACGGGCCGAAAAGCTGAAGCGCGACTTCCTGGGCCGGCCGGAGGTCAAGGGATTGGCCGGCGACATGTGGGCAAGCCTCAGCCAGTTCATCGAGCAGGATGCCAAGGCGCCGAATTCGGTCATCCGTGCGCACCTCGCCAACATGTTCGTCGAGGTCGGCCGGCATCTTGCCGGCGATGCGCAGATCCGGGCCGACATGAACCAGGGGTTCGTGGTGGCGCTGGCGTCGTTCGTGGAGAGCCAGAAGGCCGGCGTGTCGACATTCATCGCCGACCAGGTCAAACGCTGGGACCTCGCGCAACTGACGCGGCTGATCGAGATGAACATCGGCCGGGACCTGCAGTACATCCGCTTCAACGGCATGATCATCGGCGGCCTCGCCGGTGTCGTGCTCTATGTGGCCGAGCGGCTGTTCCTCGTGAATTGATGCGCGGCCAGACTGGCGCTCATTCCTCCGCGTCCGAATGGACTCACGGCACGCGAGTGTTATTCTCCATCCGAGGGTGCCCGCATCCGCGGCAAAGGGGAGCAAACAAGCATGGCAAAACAACCGGAATCCGATTCCTTCATGGACATGTTCGGCAGGTTCGGCCGCGACCTGAAGGTGCCGAATGTCGATGTCGAGGCGATCCTCGCCCATCATCGCAAGAACCTCGAAGCGCTGGAGAAATCGGCACGAGCCGGTGCCGCCGGCGCCACCTCGCTGTTGTCCCGGCAGCGCGAGATGCTGCAGGATACGCTGCGCGAGGTCACCGATATGGCGCAAAGCTACAGGGCGCCGGGCAATCCGCAGGAACTGATGGCCAAACAGACGGAGTTTGCCAGAAAGTCCTTCGAGGCCGCGTTGAAAAATGCCGGCGAAGTGGCTGAACTGGTCAAGAAATCCGGTGCCGAATCGGTCGACATCCTGCGCACCCGCATCAAGGAGGCGATGGAGGAAATCCGCGCCGGCTACGAGAAGAAGTAGCGGATGTGGCCGGGACCGGTTCATGGCTGCCGGCCGCCCTGAAGACCGGAAAGCCCGAGTTGGCCTGCGACTGCGCCGGCGGCGTGGCACGATTGCGGCCGAAATCGACGGAACGGATTCGTGTAGAGCGAATTGACAGAGGCCGTCAGTTCGTGGTCCGGAGGCTCTGGAAGCGATCGGGAAACCAGGAATGAACGAAATACGGCCTAAAACGCCGCCTACCTACGAGCAGTTGAGGACGATGGCCGGGCTGGAACTCGGCGTGTCGGAGTGGACGACGGTCGACCAGAACCGCATCGATCAGTTCGCTGAATGCACCGGCGACCATCAATGGATTCATGTCGACCCTGAAAGGGCGCGGCGGCAAAGCCCGTTCCGCACGACGATCGCGCATGGCTATCTGACGCTGTCGATCATCGGCGCGCTGGCGCTCGGCATGGGCATCGTGCCCGAGAATACGCAGGCCGCCTTCAATTATGGCTTCGACAAAGTACGCTTCCTGGCGCCGGTCAGGGTCGGCGCCCGCATCAGACTGCGCATCACGCTGCTGTCCATGGAGGACAGGGGCCCGGGCCAGTATCTGATGAAGGCGGCCAACACGGTCGAGATCGAAGGCGAGGAAAAGCCTGCCTTGACGGCGGAAACGCTGGTCATGCTCTATGAACGCCGCAAGCGGGCAGGTGCCTGAGCCTGTTTGGAATTCTACTCTCTGAGCGGTGTGCGCGTCACGAAGCCCTGGATTCTGCGCGGCCTGTGGCGCGGGCCGAGAGCAGTGCGAGGAACAGCGCAGCCAGCGCCAGCACCGTCGCCGTCTGAAAGGTGACCTGCATTCCCCGGGCGGCGGCCTCGGAACTCAGAAGACCAATGCCTTCGTGCCCTTCGGCCGATGCGACGGCGAATATGGCGCCCATCAACGAGGCGCCGGTGATGAGCCCGAGATTGCGCGAAAGGTTGAGCAGACCGGAGACGACGCCGCGCTGACCCGCGTCAACGCCGGTCATGACGGCTGCATTGTTCGACGTCTGGAACAGCGCGTAGCCGATGCAGGTGACGGTGATCGCAACGACATAGCCGGCAATGCCGAATCTGGTCACGGCGAGCGACAGCAGGAACGTGCCTGTCGTGAGGCTGAGCAGGCCTGCGACCATCATCCTATGAGCGCCGAAGCGGTCGGTCAGGCGTCCGGCCACCAGCGCCGACAAGGTCGAGACGAGCGGGCCGGTCGACAGCACCACACCCACCATTGCAGCATCCAGCCCGAGCCCGCGCGACAGGTAGAACGGAGCCACAACCAGCGTCGCCATCATCACCGTGGCGACGACGAGGCTCATGGCGAGACTGGCACTCAGCTGGAGATCGCGGAAGCTGGCAAGCCGGATCAAGGGGTTTTTCACTCTCGCCTGCGCGGCGGCGAAAAGAAAAACGCCGGTGCCTGCGGCGATCAGCAGGCCGATGTTGAGCGTGCCGAAATTGCCTCTGCCCAGCGTCATCGCCAGCGCATAGGCGGCCAACGTCAGGGCCAGCAGGGCGGTGCCCACGACATCGAACGTGCCTCGGTCGAGCCGCGCGGTTTTATTGCGTGCCGGCAGGGCACGCCAGGCAAGAGCGAAGGTGAGCACTCCCAGCGGGACATTGACGAGGAAGATCGCCCGCCAGCCGAAGCCGGTGATCAAAAGGCCGCCGAGCGAGGGGCCAAGTGTCGTGCCGATCGCGGACATGGCGCCGAGCAGGCCCATGGCGCCGCCGATTCTGTCTTTGGTCACGGTTTCGGCGACGAAGGCCAGCGTCAGCGCCATCATCAGCGCTGCGCCAAGTCCCTGCACGGCGCGTGCGGCAATCAGCAGCCAGAGTGTCGGCGCCAGGCCGCAGAGCACCGATGCGGACGTGAACAGCGCGATGCCCCCAAGCAGCAACGGTCGGCGCCCGAACATGTCGGCCAGCCGGCCGGCGCTGACGATCAGTGTGGTGATGGCGAGGAGATAGGCCAGAACAACCCATTGCACGGCCTGGAACGTCGCGCCGAAATTCTGCATCAGCGACGGCAGCCCGACGCTGGCAATGCTGGTTCCCAGCGACGACAGCAGTGTGGCGAGCGACAGGCTTGCCAACGCCCAGCCGGCGGATTGCATCCGTGGTGGCGCCGATGTCAGCGCGTCCGGATTTTGCTCAGCGATTGCCACGGCGATCTCCTTCCATCAGTCCCACAACCGGAACTGCTGGAGATCTAGTTCCTTGGCCAATGTGGCGGAAGGCGCAGCATTTGCATCTTATTCGTGCGTTTGGCGCCATATCATGTCATGATCTGCCGATGACATCACCCGATCTCAACTTACTGTTCGCTCTCGACGTCCTGCTGACCGAAGGCAGCGTGGCGCGCGCCGCCAGCCGCCTACGCCTCAGCCCTTCGGCGATGAGCCGCACGCTGGCGCGACTGCGCCAGGCGACGGGCGATCCGCTGCTGGTTCGCGCCGGTCGAGGCCTTGTGGCTACGCCGCGTGCGGAAGAACTGCGACAGCAGGTAGGCCCTGTCGTCCAGGATGCGGAGGCGATCCTGCGCCCTGCCACCTTGCTCGATCTCCCGAACCTGGACAGGGTCTTCACGCTGCGCACCAATGAGAGCTTCGTCGAAGAGTTCGCACCTCGTCTCGTTGCCCGTATCCAGGCCGATGCGCCCGGCGTGCGGCTGCGCTTTGCACCGAAGTCCGACCGGGACGTCATGTCGCTGCGCGACGCGGCGATCGATCTGGACATAGGCGTCGCTGGCGAGACCGGCCCGGAGGTGCGCATCCAGGCGCTGCTTCGCGACCGCTTCATCGGCGCCGTGCGAACGGGCCATCCCTTGACCGAGGGCGCGGTGACGCCTGAGCGCTATGCCGCAGGCCGACACATCAGCGTTTCACGGCGTGGCCGCGAGAAAGGGCCGATCGACGAGGCTTTGAACCGGCTCGGGCTGCGGCGGACCGTCGTGTGCATGGTTTCCGGTTTCTCGGCAGCCCTTGCCATGGCCCGCACATCAGACCTGATCGCCAGCGTTCCGGAGCGGCATACCGAGGGCGCACGCGCCGGCATGCGCAGTTTTCCCCTGCCGGTTGCCACCGCGGAAGTCACTATCTCCATGCTCTGGCATCCGCGCCTCGATGCCGATCCGGCGCAACGCTGGTTGCGCGACTGTGTGCGGGAGGTGTGTGCGGCGTCGCGCTGACAACGATGAGAAGCCTGCGCCAACCGCCCAGGCTTCTCATCTGTCCAGTCTATTCGGTTTGGCGTTTCTGCAAATGCCTCAGTGCGCTTAGTGTGAGCGTCGCCATGACCGAACAGTAGGCGACCAGCGGCCACGCCGTGTCTCCGCCGAGCAGGACGACGAACAACGTGCCGAAGATGCCGACGACAAGGCTCTGGATGCAGAAGTAGAGTGCGACTGCGGTTCCCGCGACATCGCCAAACGCCTCGAGTGCACCGTTTGCGGTGACTGAGACAATGAAGACGATACCCACGGCAACGACCCACATCGGCAAGATAAATGTCGCGAAGGAGGGCTGTGCGAACAGTTGCCCCACTGCCAATAGCGCCGCGCCGAACAGCAGCATCGCCATGCCCCTGATGGCACTGCCGGCGATGCCCCAGCTTGCAATGAACCTTCTGGCGAAACGGGTGGTGACGATCATCACCAGCGCCGCGGTGGCGAAGGCTAGACTGAAGCCGAACTGTGAAAAGCCGGCGCGATCCATGAGCACCCGTGGCGCAGTCGAAAAGAACACGAAGAAGGCGCCCATGGCGGCACTGAATGCAAGCGTGTAGGTCCAGAAGGCAAGACTGGAGAGAATGGGTCGAAGCGCCATTCGCCTGGTATCGCCATTCGAGGGGCGGGTTTCGTGCCATTTCGGCCATGCGTTGAGGGTAGCTGCCGTGGCCAGGACTCCGAGCGTCAGGAAGATCGCCCGCCAGCCGAAATTGTCGGCAATCAACGCACCGGCAACCGGCCCCAACGCCGGCACGAAAGCCAACATCGAGCTGAACAGGCCGTAAATGACGGCACTTTCGGGTCTTTGCGCATAGACGTCGCGAACCGTTGCGAAGGTTGCAACGAGAATGGCGGACGCACCAATGGACTGCATGACGCGCAGGACGACGAAGACAGCGGCCAGTGAGGTGCTGGCGAGCAGAAAGGAAGCGCCTGAAAACAAAAGCGCGCCACCGATCAGCACCGGGCGCCTGCCGATCCTGTCGGAAATCGGGCCGAAGACGACTTGGCCGAGCCCAAGACAGATCATGTAGAGGCTCAGCGTCAGCTGGATGACATCAGGCGATGTCTCGAGGATCCCCGGCATCGCCGGGACAATCGGGAGGTAGATGTCCATGGCCAGCGAGGCCAGGATGTCGAAGGGCGCCATCAGCACCATGGCTGCTGGCAGGGAAGTGGTCCATGTCGGGTTTTTTGGAAAAGGCATGATTGAACATCCGCTCAAATGGCTACATTTGGCGGCGATCTGCCGTTCTCAATGAAGATGGGAAATGACGGGCCGCCGCAACAACGAAGTGCTGTTGCGGCCTACTTGTCTGCTGACTTGCTGGTTCCCATAAACGCTATCCCGGAAAATGACGGCGCAGACATTCTCTCGAGTGCGCTCGCGTTTCCCTAGCAGCCGAAGGTTGCCCAGGCAACAGGATCAGCTTGATGCGCGTCAACGCGCCATCGCCGCCTCGAGCACCCTGAAAATCCGCTCGTCCGCGCATTGGGCAACGTTGAAGCGCAGGAAACGGCCAGCCGTTCCGGACAGGCTGAATGCGTTGCCGGGCGCCAGCACGATGTTGTCGGCCAGAGAGCGGCGGGCGACTTCGGCCGCATCGACGCCGTCCGGCAGACTGCACCACAGGAAGAGGCCAGCCGGCTGGTCGATCCACGGCGTGATGCCGATCGCTTTCAGGTGGGCGGCCGTCTCGCCCATGGCGCGCGCAAGCTTCGCGCGCAGCAAATCCATGTGCTTGCGGTAGCTGCCGTCCTTCAGCAACGTCAGCACCAGTTCGGCCGCGAGCCGCCCGCCGCCGAAGGTCGTGGCGATTTTGAGGTCGGTCAGGGGCTCGATCCAGTCGCGCGGTGCGGCGATGAAGCCGCAGCGAACCGATGCCGACAGCGTCTTGGAGAAGCTGCCGATATGGACAACGCGGTTGAGGCCATCGAACGCCGCCAGCCTGGGGGCGGGCGCATGTTCGAAATCGGCGAAGATGTCGTCCTCGACGATGGTCAATTGCGATTGGTCGGCGAGTTTCAGCAGCCGGTGCGCGGTGACTGGCGACAGCACCGCGCCGGTCGGATTGTGGATGCCGGAATTGGTGATGTAGAGGCGTGGCCGATGCTCGGCCAACGCCTGCGCGAACAGATCGATATCCGGCCCCGACGGCGTGTAGGGAACGCTGACGACCTTGGCCCGGTGAGCGCGCAACAGGGCGTGGAAGTTGAAGTAGCAGGGGTCGTCGACCAGCACGGTGTCGCCGGGCTCGATCAGGAACCGGCACAGGAGGTCGATGGCCTGCGTACCTGATTCCGTCAGCATGATCTGCTCGGGCGAGGCCTCGATGCC
>NZ_RZPI01000134.1:0-9888 GCF_003998715.1 Mesorhizobium sp. M7A.F.Ca.CA.002.15.2.1 | reverse complement strand
GTCCCAGCCTTCGCCCTTTTCCAGGACGTCATGGAGATAGGCGACGACCTTCTGATCCTTGGTTTCGACCGCGTCAACGACACGGCGACAGTGCTCGATATAAGGTCGCCCGGTCTTGTCGCGCTGTGCCTGGTGGACCTCTTCGGCAATCTTGGCCGCCCGGTAAAACATGCTCATCAGGCTTCCCCTTCAGACATGGTTTCACCATCGCTCCTCGGTGTCGTGGTGCGGCAGGTCCATTCCGCAGCAAACCCAGCCAAGTCGCTGCCTCGATCCATAATTGTAGCGCGGCTCCAGGCGAGCCGGATCGTCGAACGTTCCGACATGAAGCGCGATCTCTCCCGGCGATGCGTCATAGGCGAGGCTGAGCGGCGATCCGCAGGCGGAGCAAAACCCCCTGCAGGCAATCGGCGAAGACCTGCGATAGGTCGGCGTCGCATCGGTCCAGGTCACGCTTTGGGAAGGCACCCAGGCCAGAACCGCGAACGCACTGCCGGTCGCTCGCCGGCACATATCACAATGGCAGTAATGCACTCTCGGTTCGCTTCCAACGCGGAAGCGGATCGTGCCGCAGAGACATCCTCCGCTCAGTTCCATTTTGGCGCCCCGGTTGACTTGCGGCTCCAACGCCTCTCGCGCGGTCTCATGCGAGCACCTCCATTCATCACAGCGAAAACGCCGGTCATTTGCGTCGGTTCCTGTTGGCTATCTCAGGAACCAGTGCTTGCGCGCGGCGTTGCGTGTCTTTGCTGGCAAAATGAGGAGTCAGGAATGCTTGGCCGGTCGGAGACGCACTGATGTCGATGCCGGGGCTGGCATACGGTCCCCTGGGCGATCGATGCATGCATGTCTGCGTGGACATGCAGCGGCTGTTTGCCGAGCCGTCTCAATGGGCAACACCCTGGATCACCCGGGTTCTCCCGCAGATCGAGACGCTGGTCGAAAGACGCGCGCCGCAGACGGTCTTTACACGCTTCCTGCCAGCCAAGAAGCCGGGGCAGGGCGTCGGCACCTGGAAGCGCTATTATGAGCGCTGGGCTTCACAGACGATCGAGACGATCGGGCCTGAAATGACCGAACTGTTGCCGTCTTTAGCCGGCTACTGCCCGCCAGCGGCGATCATCGACAAGCACATCTACTCGCCCTGGTTCGAAGGGCGCCTCAGAGCCTTCCTGGTGGAGCGCGGCATCGATACGCTCGTCATCACCGGTGGCGAAACGGATGTTTGCGTTCTGGCCACGGTGCTCGGAGCCATCGATTTCGGCTATCGCGTGGTTCTCGTCACGGACGCGCTATGCAGTTCTTCCGATTCAACCCACGACGCACTGCTGACCGTTTACCACCAACGTTTCGCGCAGCAGGTCGAGACGGTTGAGATGGAAACGGTTCTCTCGAACTGGACTTGACGTTCGCCAACTCGGCTCGGCGGAAAGTGTCCATGCTTCCTTGCGCGGTTTGGCTGCCTATCTGTTAAGAGAATAACGGACACCAGAACGGATAGCAGACGTGACGCAACGATCGGGAAGTGCTGATCTTCCACTCCATGGCGGGCGCGTGCCAAAATGGCTCGGCGACCGCATGACGCGTCTTGGCGCCGTGATGTGCGAAGCGATCATTCATCACTATGGTCGAGACGAACTGCTGCGACGGCTGGCGCATCCGTTCTGGTTCCAGTCCTTTGGTGCTGTCATGGGCATGGATTGGCATTCGTCGGGGATCACGACCAGCGTCGTGGGCGCTTTGAAGCGTGGCCTCACGCCGCTTTCCGGCGAGCTCGGCATTCATGTCTGCGGTGGTCGCGGCGCGCATTCGCGAAAAACCCCGCATGAACTCGAAGCCATCGGCCAACGCGTCGGCTTTGACGGAGCGGGCCTGGCCACCGTCAGCCGTCTTGTCGCCAAGGTCGACAGCGCCGCAGTCCAGGACGGTTTCGATCTTTACCTGCATGGTTTCATCGTCACCGATGACGGTCGCTGGGTCGTGGTGCAGCAAGGCATGAACGGTGACAGCAAGGTGGCGCGCCGCTACCATTGGCTCTCCGAGGGGCTCAAGAGTTTTGTCGACCAGCCGCATGCCGCCATCGAGGGCATCAATCAAGGCGAGATCGTCAACCTGACCGACAGGCGCGCCGACGCGTCGCGCCAAGGGCAACTGAACCTTTTGCAGGAGCTCGGACCCGATCGCATCCTGGGCGAGCTTGCAGCATTGGAGCGTTGCGCGGAGCCGAGGCGCCGGCAGGAACCGGAGCAGCCGCTGCTGCCGCATTTGGTCATGCCGGCCCATCACGACGTTCGCGAAAGCGATGTCGTCATGCATCGTCTTCACGGCAATATCGCCGCCGCCGCGGACCGCGGTCCCACCGATTTCGCCGAGCTCCTTCTGGTCCCCGGCGTCGGCGCGCGCACGGTGCGCGCGCTGGCCCTCGTTGCCGAGGTGGTGCATGGCGCGCCTTGCCGCTTTTCCGATCCCGGCCGCTTCTCGCTGGCGCATGGCGGCAAGGACAGGCACCCGTTCCCTGTGCCGCTTAAGGTCTATGACGAGACGATCGGCGTGCTGAAGTCGGCCGTGCAAAAGGCAAAGCTCGGTCGCGATGAAGAAATCGGCGCCTTGAGGCGGCTCGACGATCAGTCGCGGCAAGTCGAACGATACGTCACCGGCCTCAGCCTGAAGGAAATTGTCGCGGGAGAATTCGACCAGTCGCATCTGCTTGGCGGGCGCAGCGTGTTCGGGTGGGAAGCGGCCCCGGACACAGCACCTGCTGAGCGGAGCAAGAAGGCCTGAGAACGAGCTAGAGCGGCTGTAGATCAATCGTCCAGATCGATGAGCGCGACACCGAGATCCGGGCGCTTGCTGCGGCGCAGATGGCCGGGCGCTTCCACCAGGGTGATTTCGAGCGTTGGCCGAACGATGCCATCAAGCAGATGTCCACCCCGGGTGGTGCCATCGCTCAATCCCAGCACCGCATGGACGTGCAGGCTGGGCTTATCGTCATCACCCAGTGCGACATCGCCGATCGCGCTCAGAACCTCGCACTGTTCGTCGATAGGGATTTTGCGGTAGGTCTTCGCGTCCGGATCAAACCAGCCCACGGTGGCTTTTTCGAAAGCCCCTATGGCGGTCAGGGACGCGCTGCCGATCTTCTGGTCGACCGCGAAGGCGGTCAGTGCCGCGAACGCTTCTTCGCCTGGGTCGAGCACCAGGACAAATGTCCTTTGTCCGCCGATCTCATTGACGAGCTGCGATTTCATCCCTGTCCTTCCATCGTTCGGCCCCATTGAGCGCCGCCGTCAGATCAATGGGCACGGTGTTCCGCATTGCGCTTGCGGGTCGCTGCAGCTTTCTTTGCCGATTCCGATCGGCTTGCGGCAGACCGTGATGCCGATGCCTTGCCGCCGCTTTTGCCGCCTTTGTGCGCCGCCGGATGGCCCGTGTGTTTGCCGCGGCCCGAACCGCCTTCCTTCTTGCCACCGCCATCGTCCTTGTTGACGGTTGCCCATGCGCGCCGCTCTGCCTCCTTGTCGGAAACCCCGCGCTTCTCATAACCTTCGGCAATGTGGTCGGCTTTACGCTCCTGCTTGTCAGTGTACTTCGATTTGTCGCCTCGTGGCATGGCCAGCTCCTCCTGTTGAACAAGGGCTGAACGTCGACCCGACGCGGTGGTTCCAACATAAGTTCGCGAAGCCGAGGCCGCATGGCGGGGCAGCGCCATACACCGCCGCGGCGCGAGCTAACGCTTTTCGGGCCGGGGAGAGCGCAGCAGCAAGGCGAGAGGAACGAGCAGTGCGGTCGCTACCGCGCAATATCGAAAGACATCGATATAGGCGAGCAATGAGGCCTGCCGCGCTATCAACTGTCCTATCCAGCCGAGCGCCTGCTGTTTTGCGTCGATCATCGGCGAGCCTTGAGCCACGAAGTGCTCGGTCGCCTGACGCAGAACCTGCTGGTAGGCCGGTGACGACTGTGCCGTGTGGCCGACGAGGTTTGCCTGATGGATTTGCGCGTTCTGGGCTATCACCGTGTTGGACAGCGACACACCGATGCTTCCGCCGATGTTACGGGCAACGTTGATGAGTGCCGACGCCTGGTTCGTCTGCTGCGGAGCAAGACCGACGTAAGCCGCCGTCGAGATGGGGATGAACAGGAAGGGCAAACCGATCATCAGGAAGATGCGCGCGAAGGCAAAGAAGCCGAAACTGACGTCCGGGGTGAGCGATGTCATATGCCAGAGCGCGACAGCGACGACGGACATGCCTGCCATGATCAGGTATTTGGGCTGGACGATGGCGCCGGCAAATCCGGAAATCGGCATAAGCATCAACATTGCGATGCCACCCGGCATCATCGACAGGCCCGACAGGGTCGCCGTATAGTTGAAGGCGGTCTGCTGCAGTTGCGGCATCAACTGGGTGGTGCTGAACAGCACGGCGCCCACTGCCATCATCACCAGGAACGATGTGCCGAACTGGCGGCTGAACAGCAGGCGGACGTCGACGATCGGATCGCGGTGACTGAATTCCCACGGGATCAGCAGCAGAAATGAGACCGCCGAAATCGCCGCGAAGGTCACGATGAAACCTGATGCGAACCAGTCGTTGCGCTGGCCCTCATCGAGAAAGATCTCCAGGCAGCCGAGTGCCGTGGCGACCAGGATGAAACCGACCCAGTCTATTCTGAGGCCGCCCTTCAACCGTTCCTGCCGTTCGCGCTCGAGCACATCAGGCTCGACCACCAGCCACTGCACCAAGGCAAGCGACATGATGCCGAACGGGACATTGATGAAGAATATCCAGTGCCAGGAGAAATGGTCGGTCAGCCAACCGCCGATGGTCGGCCCGACTGTCGGTGCGACGATGACGGCAATGCCGTAAAGAGCAAATGCCTGGGAGCGTTTTTCGGGTGGAAAGGTGTCGGCGAGAATGGATTGTTCGCTGGGTGCCATGCCGCCGCCCCCGAGGCCTTGCAGGATCCTGAAGACGATGAGCATTTCCAGATTGGGCGCCAGGCCGCACAGCAGCGACGCTATGGTGAAGATCGCCACGCAAAGCATGTAGTAACGCTTGCGGCCGATGACGCTGGCCAACCAGCCGCTAACCGGGATGATCACGGAATTCGCGACCAGATAGGTGGTGATCACCCAGGTGCTTTCGTCCATCCCGGCCGCGAGGCTGCCGGCGATGTTGCGCAGCGCCACGTTGGCGATCGAGGTGTCGAGCACCAGCATGAAGGTGGCGATCGAGACGACGACTGCGATCAGCCACGGATTGCGCCCGCCGGCGGCGGACCGGGTTTCGCTCCGTTCACCAGCCATTTCGACGGCGCTCATCTCACCTTGACTGTCGGCACCACCGACAGGCCTGGACCCAGCAGCACGCCCGGCGGTCGGTCGAAGACGATCTTCACGGGCACGCGCTGCACCACCTTGACGAAGTTGCCGGTGGCATTCTCGGCCGGCAGCAGGCTGAAGGCGGTGCCACTGCCCGCCTGGATGCTGTCGACGCGGCCGTGGAAGTTCTTTTCGGGATAGGCGTCGATATCGATGTCGACGGGCTGTCCCGGCCGCATCAGATCAAGCTGGGTCTCCTTGAAATTAGCCTTCACCCAGACCTCGTCGGGAACGAACATCATCAGCACCTGACCAGGCTGGGCGTAGGTGCCCTTGGCGGCCGTGATACTGGTGGCGCGACCGGCGACAGGCGCGGTTATGATGGTGCGCGACAGCATGGTGCGGGCCTGCTCCTGGCTGGCCTTGGCTTGATTGAGCTTTGCTTGCGCGCTCTTGGTCTGTGCTTGCAGAACAGTGACCTGGCTTTTCGCGGCTGCCACGTTTGCTCCGGCGCTGTCGAGGGCGGCCTGGTCCTGGCGCAGGGTAGAAGCGGCCTGTTCCGCCTGCTGTTGGGTGGAGGTTCCCTTGGCCAGCAGCTCACGGTTGCGCTTGTCCTCCGCTTTGGCAAACTCGAGCGCGGCCTGGGCCTGCGCCACCTGCTTCTGTGCCGCATCGATCTTGGCGTTTTGTGCTTCGATCTGTGCACCGACATCGACGATCTCGGCCTGCGCCGAGGCCACACCGGCGTCGGCTTCCGCCAGGCTTGCCTGATAGTCGCTGTCGTCGATGCGCAAGAGCACGTCGCCGGCTTTCACAGACTGGTTGTCGGTGACCGCGACATCGGTGATACGACCCGATATCTCGGCACCGATCGTCACCGTGCGGGCGTCGATGAAAGCATCGTCGGTCGATTCATACTGACGCGCGTCCAGCCACCACAAGACCAGCCCTACGGCAATCAGCAGCACTGCGAGCAGGATGGCGATGGATATGTAAGGGTGCCGCCGAGGGAAGCTCAGCAGGCTGGGCTTTGGTTCTCCGGCCTGCTTATCCTGCTTGTGCTCCTGACCGACGTCTCTCCGGTGCTTTGGCGCCGCCTCTGAGGTGGCCCTGCGTGACGTGGCGTGCGTGTCGCCGGTTTCAGATTCTTCGGTTTGGGTTTTCGCGTCCACGGGAGAACTCCCAGGAGTTTTGACCGTGGCCAGTCAACGACAACTGGTCGTAAAAGGTTCCTGGCGACCGGGCACGGTTTCGCGCCTGGCGGAATTGGTTCAGCCGATTGCCAACCTGACCACGATGGCCAGGATCACGATACCGACCAAGCCGGCTATGAACATAACCCGACGCGTGCGCGTTCGCAGGATGATCTCGCCCTGTCTCGCCTGCTCCGCAGAGAACACAGGTCCATTGTCACCGTCCTTGTCATGCCGACCATCGCTCATGATCGCCTCCTTCCGGCCCTTGGCACACACCGGCTCTTGGCACACAACCATCGCTCGACAGGCGAGGTTCCGGTTATATCGATCCCGCCAGCAGAAAAAGGATCACAGGCTCGTGAGGAGGGAACTTTGTCCTCCGCGACTGGTTTGGGCCGCTTGAGACCCAGCCAGCCCGGAGCCAGCCATGCCCGATGCCAAGATGTCCAGTGGCCTGAGCAGACGCATGTTCATGACGGCCTCTGTTTCGGCGGCGGCGGCGATGCCGCTTGTGAATTCCCCGACGAGAGCTGCCCAGCCAGCGTCCGCAAAGCCAGCCGAACCGCGCGACTTGTCGGCGGTTTCAATGCGTATCAACAAACAGACCTACAATCTCGCGCTCGACAATCGAACCAGCCTGCTTGACGCTCTGCGCGACCACGTCGGCCTGACCGGCACCAAGAAAGGTTGCGATCACGGTCAGTGCGGCGCCTGCACGGTTCTGATCGATGGAAAGCGGGTACTGTCCTGCTTGAGCTTTGCCGTCATGAACCAGGGGCGGGAGATCACAACGGTGGAAGGCCTGGCCTCGACGGACGGGGAACTGCATCCGGTCCAGCAGGCCTTCGTCGACCACGATGCCTTTCAATGCGGCTATTGCACACCGGGTCAGATCATGTCCGCAATCGGTTGCATCAACGAAGGCCATGCTGGATCGGAAGATGACATTCGCGAATATATGAGCGGCAATCTATGTCGCTGTGCGGCGTATCCCAACATCGTTGCGGCGATCGTCCAGGCGCGCGACGAGATCAGGAGGGCTTAGGATGCGCCCCTTCGTTTATGAAAGACCAACCAGCGTCTCCGCTGCAATCGCCATGGCATCCCGTGTCGATGCCGTGCGCGTTCCGCCAACCGGCGCCGACACGCAATTCATCGCCGGCGGCACCAATCTGGCCGACTACATGAAGCTCGGTGTCGCGCGGCCGGACCGACTGCTTGACCTCAACACTCTTGCCGAGCCAGCCTTGCGGCAGATCAGGATAAACGATAACACGATCCGGTTTGGTGCACTGGTCCGCATGGGTGAAGCAGCCGACAACGATGACGTCCGGCGGCGTTGCCCCGCCCTTGCCGACAGCCTGAAATTCGCCGCCAGCGGTCAGCTTCGCAACATGGCGAGCCTGGGCGGCAATGTGCTGCAACGTACGCGCTGCGAGTATTTTCGAGAGATTTCCTGGCCGTGCAACAAGCGCGAACCCGGCTCCGGTTGCGCTGCGATGGAAGGGTCCAATCGCCAACACGCCGTGCTGGGTACGAGCGATGCCTGCATCGCCACGTATCACGGCGATTTCGCGCAGGCGCTGGTTGCGCTCGATGCCACCGTCGAGATCGAAGGTCCGCGGGGAAGGCGCACGCTTGCATTTGCCAAGCTGCACAAACGGCCGGGCGACACGCCCGACATCGAGACGGATCTCGCCGCCGACGAGCTCATAACCGCCATCGAAGTGCGGCTCGAACGGTGGAGCAGCCGGTCGCGCTATCTGAAGATTCGTGATCGCGAATCCTACGCGTTTGCGTTGGCGTCCGCGGCTGTTGCGCTCGACATGGATGGCGAGACGGTAAGGAGTGCGCGCATTGCGCTTGGTGGTGTGGCGACGGTGCCGTGGCGGGCGCGCGAAGCAGAGGACGCGCTACAGGGCAAAGTGCTTGACGAAGCCGCGGCGCAAGAGGCTGCCGAGGCTGCCTTCGCCGATGCCAGACCGCGCGAGCATAACGCATTCAAGATACCGCTCGGCAAGCGCACGCTGGTGCGGGCGCTGCTCGAAACCCGGGATATGAAGGGCTGAGCCATGAACCAAGCTGCACCCGCCCCCAGGGAAAACCAGGGCGATCCGGTTGTCCGCATTGACGCCCGGCTAAAAGTTACCGGACAGGCCGGCTATCCCGCCGACATCGTCACGGCCAACGTCGCCTACGGTGCCCTTGCCACCAGCAGCATTGCCCGGGGCAAGGTTTCGGGACTTCACACGAAAGACGCCCGGGCCGTACCCGGTGTGCTGGACATCGTCACCTATGACGATATGGACAAGACCGACACGCCGAAATTCGGCAACACCGGCGCAAGTTCGATCGGGCCTTTGCACGACAAGACGGTTTTTCACGACGGTCAGATCATCGCTCTGGTGGTTGCCGAGACCTTCGAGGCGGCGGAGGAAGCCGCAATGTTGATCCGCGCCGACTATGAGGACGAACGGCCCGCCGCCAGCTTTGATTCCAAGGGCGTGAAGATGGAGCCGGCTGCCGGCAAAAACCCTATGTTCAAGGAGGATGCGAAGGCCGGTGATTTCGATGCCGCCTGGGCGGATGCGACGGTAAAGATCGACGAAAAATATTCGACACCGACCCAGCATCACAATCCGATCGAACTGTTTTCGACCACCGCAATATGGCAAGGCGACCAGTTGACCATACACGAGCCCAGCCAGAACGTTACCGGCTGGAAGGTGGAACTGGCACGCCAGCTGAAGCTCGATCCGGCCAATGTGCGGATCGTCAGTCCCTATATCGGCGGCGCCTTCGGCTCCAAGGGGCCGATGACGGCACGCACCGCTATCGTTGCCGTCGCGGCGCGACGCATTGGCCGCCCGGTTCGTTGCGTCGTCAATCGCATGCAAGCCTTCGGTACGCAGACCTATCGCGCCGAAACGCGGCATCGGATCCGCATGGGCGCCGGCAAGGACGGCCGCATCACGGCGTTCGGACATGAGGCCTGGGAGGTGACGTCACGCCCCGACCCTTATGTCGTCGGCGGCACGTCCGCCACCGCGCGCATGTACAATTACGGCGCCGTTCTGACGCATGTTTCGCTGGTTCATGCCGACCGCAACACGCCTGGCTACATGCGATCGCCGCCGGAGACGCCTTATGTCTACGCGCTGGAAAACGCCATGGACGAAATGGCCGTGGCCCTCGGCATGGATCCTGTCGAGTTTCGTCGCATCAATGAACCGGAGAAGGAGCCCATCGGAGGCAAGCCATTTTCCAGCCGCTCACTCATCAAGTGCTACGACCAGGCGTCGGAGGCCTTTGGCTGGTCGAAGCGCGATCCCAAGGTCGGCTCGATGCGCGACGGCGACTGGCTGGTCG
>NZ_RZPI01000133.1:0-9891 GCF_003998715.1 Mesorhizobium sp. M7A.F.Ca.CA.002.15.2.1 | reverse complement strand
GAATAGATCATGAATACGGCGGCGTCGGCGGCGCGCTCGAGATCGGCGTCGGCAAAGACGATCACAGGGTTCTTGCCGCCAAGCTCGAAATGCACGCGCTTCAGCGTGCCGGCGCCTTGCTTCATGATCATCGAACCGGTGCGGCTTTCGCCGACAAAACCGATCGCCCTGATGTCGGGATGCTCGGTCAGCGCCTTGCCGGCGTCTTCACCAAGGCCGTTGACCAGGTTCCATACGCCTTTCGGCAGGCCGGCCTCCTCGGCGATCTCGACCAGCAGGCGGGCGGTCAGCGGCGAGAATTCAGCCGGCTTATGAACCACGGTGCAGCCGGCCGCCAGCGCTGGCGCAATCTTCCACGTCGACAGCATGAACGGTGTGTTCCACGGCGTGATGATGCCGACCGGGCCGATCGGAACGCGCGTCGTCATATTGACCTGGCCTGTCGTACGCAGCGTCTCGCCGTCGCGCGCTTCGGGCGCGCGGTCGGCGAAGAAACGGAAATTCTCGGCACCGCGCAGCGCTGCCTTGGCCATGAACTTCAGCGCCTGGCCGGTATCCATGCATTCGACAAAAGCGATCTCCTCGGCGCGCGCTTCGATTGCGTCGGCGATTTTGTGCAGCAGCTTCTTGCGTGCCTCGCCAGGCATGGCTGCCCAGGCTGGGAACGCCGCCTTCGCCGCCTTGGCGGCGCGGTCGATGTCGGCGGCCCCGCCGCGCGCGACGCTTGCCAGCGGCTTGAGGTCGACCGGCGACAGCGTTTCGAACGTCGCGCCATCGAGGGCCGGCACCGCCTCGCCGCCGATCTGGTTCAAAACGCCATCGCGCTTGAAGCGGGCCAGATAGGCCTCGGCCTTTTTCAGATTGCCTTGCAGGTCGGACATGTCGGGTTCCGTCACTTGCCGCGCAGCCGCGGGTGGATTGCGTTTTTCTTCCAGCTGAGCACCGGGTCGATTTCCCGGATTTCGAGCGACAGGGCGAAATGCGGGGTCTCGAACAGGGTGGCAAGGTATTCGCTCACCGCCGCGAAGACAGCCTCGCCGGTCCGCTTCTTCTCGTCCGGGCTGCGGCCGGTGCCGATGCGAAACGACATGTCGAGAAAAGCGTTTTCCGGCAGGCTGTCGGCCATCGCGTAGGCCTCGGCGCGAAAGGCCCGCACCCGCACGGCGCCGGTCTCGAACAGCCCGGTGTCCAGCACTGTGCGCAACACCAGCGCGCACAATTCGTCCATATCGACCTTGGCATCGAGATTGGCCGAATACTCGATGGAGAAGTGAGGCACGGCGCTTCGTTTCCCTGGGTTATTGCTTTGTTGTAGTTAACGCGTTAATTACATGCCGCATCCGCGAAGTCAAGTCTTGCATCGGCCTTGGCGCAACGATACGGGATGGCAGGAACGGGCCCCGGCTGGCGGATTCGGCCGAGGGAAGGCCTGTTTCGATCGCAAGCGTGGGAGGCTCTTTTTTGCTGCCTGAAAATACCCGTCGTTCCCTGCCGATGGCGCTGCTTCATGCCCGCGAAGCGGTGATGGCGCGGTTTCGGCCGATGCTTGCGGCGCATGACGTGACCGAACAGCAATGGCGCGTGCTGCGTGTGCTCAGCGAAGCCGGCCCGGTCGAGGCGACGGAACTTGCCGATCGCGCCTCGGTTTTGCCGCCCAGCCTGACGCGCATCATCAAGGCGCTCGAGGGACGCAAATTCATCACCCGCAACAAGGCCGAAGGCGACGGCCGCCGCGTCGTGCTGACCATTGCGCCTGCCGGCTCCGCCCTGATCGACGCCCTGTCGCCCGAGCGTCGCGTCATCTATGACGACATCGAACAGCGTTTTGGGCATGAGAAGCTGGAGCAGCTCCTCGACCTCTTGGAGAGCTTGATCGACGGCGAGAGCTGAGCGGTCGGTCCTGGCCGTTTCGTCCAGGCTCACCCGCCAAAGCTGCCCAACCGTGTCGGCTGCGTATAATTCCGGTCGACATAGAGCAGGGCCGAGCCGCCGCTGCCGTGCCGGACATCGATGACGCGGCCGATCATGACATTGTGCGTGCCGACGACATGCACGGTCTCGATCTCGCAATCGAAGTTGACGATCGCATCCGACAGCGCCGGCGTGCCGGAGGTCAGCGTCTGCCAGCGCGCCGAGGCGTAGCGCGCCTCCATGTCCCTGGTCGCGCCGGCGAACTTTCCCGCCAGATGCATGTGGTCATGCGTCAGCACGTTGACGCAGAAGCGCCGGTTGGACAGGAACATGGCGGCCTGGGTCGAGCGCCCGTTCATGCACACGAGCAGCGTCGGCGGCTCGTCCGAGACGCTGCACATGGCGGTGGCGGTGAAGCCGCCGCGTCCTGCCGGCCCGTCTGTGGTGACGATGTTGACCGGCGCGCAGACCCTCGCCATGGCGTCGCGGAAATCGGCTTTCGAAATCTGCGTGGCCATGTGATTTCACTCGGCCGTTGAGACAAGCGGATTGAACCAGGTATCGCCGGTCCAGCCATTCTCGTCATAATCGGCCATGCAGGTGTCGACCAGCTCTTCCATCGCCTTCAGCCGCCCGCCGCGCTCGGCGCCTTTCAGCACCTGCAGCCGTACCTCTTCCGGCGCACCGGCATAGTTGAGCTCATAGAGCCCGTGGCGGCCGCCGAACTCGGTGCCGGTCGCATCCCACAACAGCTTCATGATCTTGATGCGTTCGATGTGGCCCATATCGTTGGAGCCGCGCACATATTGCGCCAGATATTTGTCGATCTCGGGGTTGTTGAAGTCGCGCACCGACGACGGCAGGTAGATCAGCCCCGAGGCGATCACCCGGCGCACGGTGTCGATGACGCGCGGATAGGCTTCCGACATGAAGGTGCGGTAGGCAAGGGCGGCTTCGAGGTTGGGCAGGACGGCGCCATTCGCCCATGGGATCGGGTTGTAGGCCATGGCGTTGGAAAAGCTCCAGAACATGTGCCTGAGCGCAATGACCTCGCCCAGTGCCGCCTGGTTGCCGCGGAAAGCATCGCCGCCCGTGGCGCGCAGCGCCTTGGCCAGCAGGCCGGCGAGAAAGTCGAGCTTGACGGCGAAACGCGTGCAGCCCTGGAAGCAGTAGCCATGCATGAAGCCGGAGGCCGGATGGAAGGACAGGATTTTTTGCGCATCGCGCAGCACCAGCACGTCCTCCCAGGGGATGAAGACATTGTCGAGCACCAGGATCGCGTCGTTCTCGTCGAAGCGCGACGACAGCGGATAGTCGAAGGGTGCCGCCACCGTGTTGGCCGTCTGCTCGTAGGAGACGCGGCAGAACATCTTTATCCCCGGCGCATTCATCGGCACGATGAACATCACCGACAGCGACGGATCCTCGGTCACCGTCGCCGACCCTTGCGCCAGGAAATTGTAGTGCGTCAGCGCCGAGGACGTCGCCACCACCTTGGCGCCGGACACGTAGATGCCGGCGTCCGTCTCCCTGTTGATGTGGACGAAGACATCCTTCACCTGTTCGGCCGGCTTGTGGCGGTCGATCGGCGGGTTGACGATGGCGTGGTTCATGAACAACGCGGCTTCCTGCGCGCGTTTGTGCCAGGACAGGGCATTGTCCTTGAACGGCCCGTACCAGTCGGCATTGGCGCCGAGCGTGTTCATCAGCGCCGCCTTGTAGTCGGGCGTGCGGCCCATCCAGCCATAGGACATGCGCGACCACTCCGCGATCGCCGTCTGCTGGGCAACAAGCTCGGCGGAAGACTTGGCAACGCGGAAATATTTGTGGGTGTAGCCGCCCGAGCCGGTGTCGGTTGGTGACGTCAGCGCGTCCCGCCGCTTTGGATCATGCAGGGCGTCGTAGAGGCGCGCCAGCGACCGCGCCGAATTGCGCATCGCCGGATGCGTGGTGACGTCGGCAATGCGTTCGCCGTTGATATAGACCTCGCGGCGATCGCGCAGGCTCTCCAGATACTCGGCCCCGGTGAATGGGCGTGCCTTATCGGTGCGGAAGTCTTCTGATCGCATGATGGTCCTCCTCTTAAGCCGTAACCCTAGCGCCCTGGGCATCGATCGGTTATGGACGGAACGGCAAAACCGATTGGACTTTTTCCGGCGTCATGAGCCAGAGATCCATCCCCGACTTCTTCGTCTATGGCGAGCCGGTGCGGCCGCTCGATGTCGGTTTTCTGCATGTCGAGACGGTGCTTGCGCGCGGCAATATCCATCTTGGTGAGGTCGCCGCGCACAAGCACCCGCAGATGGGTCAGATCACCTTCTGGACCAGCGGCTCCGGTACCTACCGCATCGAAGACCGATCCTGGGACTTTTCGGCGCCTGCCGTGAGTTTCGTGCCGAGCACTATCGTGCACGGCTTCTCGATCGGCCCCGGCACCGACGCCATCGTCGTCTCGGTCGCCGACGGCGCGCTTGCGGCCATCGCGGCTCACAGCCTGCTGCCGCTGGACCGGCCGGTCTTTGCCGACGGCATGCCGCAGCACGCAGCGTGGGCCAGATTGGCGGCGGTGCTGGAGATGATCGCCGCCGAATACGCCGAGGCGCAAGCCGGCAAAGACAGGGTCCTGCAGGCGCTGATCGCCGTCGCGCTCTCCCACATCGCGCGCCTCAGTCCCGAGACAAAGGATGCCACGGCGTCTTCTGATGCCTCACTGGCGTTGGGGCTGCGCCGGCTCGCCGATGCGCATTTCCGCGACAACTGGCCTGTTGATCGCTACGTCGAGGCGCTGGCCACGACGCCGCATCTTCTCGACAAGGCCAGCCGCGCGGTGCTGGGCAGCGGCGTCAAACGCGTCGTCGGTGAGCGACGGCTGCTGGAGGCCAAGCGGCTGCTGTTGTTCACCGTACGCTCGGTCGAGGACATCGCCTACGAGATCGGCTTCGACGACCCGGCGTATTTTTCACGATTCTTTCGCGCGCGGGTCGGCGAAGCGCCCGCGTCCTGGCGGCGGAAACAGTTGCAGGGTCATTGATGGGTGACCATGGATGCGGACCTTGGCGCGCCGTTCCGGCGCGAGCCCGCTTCCGCCAGGGCGTTGGCTTCCCGACCGGCCATGATGCAGCCACAGCCACTTTTTCGTGAAGCTGAACGGGTTGATCCGCTCGCCTGTCTGCCTAGGTAGAAAGGAGCGGCGGGCGCCACGCAAAATCTGACAATCGGGCAAATCTGACAGTCGGCATGATATTTTCCTGCATTCGAAAGCTTGGCCTCGCTGCTCTCTGTGTCGCCATCCAGTCTTCCTGCGTCGTTCCCGACGACACGTCGCGTATCGCCAAGGTTGATCCAACGGCGGCGGCTGCCCGCAAGGAGATGGTCGGCCTCAGCGAAGCCGATGTTCGAATGTGCGCCGGGTTTCCGACCGCCACCGCCGACGCCGGCCAATCGGGCCAGATCTGGACCTACAAGCGCATCGTCCAGCGCGGCAATCTCAGCATTGTGGTTCCGACGTTGGCGGTCGGCGCGATCCCGGCGGTCGGCGGCTCCGTCAATGTCGCTCCCGGCGGCTATTGCGATACGCAAATTCGCATGGTCGATGGCCGCGTCGCCGAAGTTGCCTATGCCGGCGACAACAATTTGCCGAACAGGCGCGACGCGCTTTGTGTCAGCACGGTGGACGCCTGTGTGACCTATGCCCGCCAACTCGGCCAGAGGCCGGCGGCCAAATAGCCGGCGGCAGCGAAACGGCGATGGCAGGTCATGCAAATGTCATTGAGGGCTTGACTGACCCGCCGGACCGAATACGCTAGCGCAAAATACCGGCTCTGATTGCCGGGCGGCAAAAATGCCTCGTATGCCTCGCCCTTCCGGCGCAGGCTGCGAGGCATTGTCATTTCTGGGGTCCTGTTTGAAACGGCGCATCGAGATCGGCATCCTGTATTCCCGCTCGGGGAGCTATCAGCTCGTCTCCGATGCGTGCCGCATCGGCGCCATGCGCGCCATAGCCGACATCAACGCCGATCGCAGCTCAGGCATCGAACTGGTGCCGGTGGAGCGCGATCCGCAAAGCAATGCGGACCGCTACGCAACGCTTTGCGAAGATATCTTCAAGACCAGCAGCGCACGCCATGTCATCGGCTGCGTCACCTCCTGGAGCCGCAAGGAAACCATTCCGGTCTTGGAGAAAGCCGGCGGCATGCTCTGGTACGCCTGCCCCTATGAGGGCTTCGAAGCCAATGAGCATGTCGTCTACATGCACGCCTGCCCCAACCAGCATCTGGTGCCGCTGATGGCGCATGTCGTGCCGCGTTTCGGCGCCAACGGCTTCCTGCTCGGCTCGAACTACATCTGGGGCTGGGAGATGAATCGCGTCGCGCGCGACCTGATCGCGGATGCCGGCGGCAAGGTGCTGGGCGAACGCTATCTGCGCATCGGCGAGACCGACGTGTCGCGGCTGATCGCGGAGATCCGCGCCACGCGGCCGAACTTCATCCTCAACAATTTGATCGGCACCTCGTCCTACGCCTTCCTCGCGGCCTATCGCGACCTGGGTCACGAGGATGCCGCCTTCAGTCCCGGGACTTGCCCCGTCATCTCCTGCAACCTGACCGAAGGTGAGCTGCCGGCGATCGGTGAATCCGGCAAGGGACATCTGTCGGTCGGGCCGTATTTCGCGCCGCGCCCGGCTGCCTTTGCCTCATCCTTCGAGGCCTCCGCCTATGCCTCGGTGCAGGTGATGGCCGACGTGCTCTCCAGCAATCCCGACGCCGGTCCGGCGGAATTCTCCAAAGCCTTCGCCGAACGCCGCTTCTCCACCCGGCTCGGTCCGATCGCCATCGACGCCCACTCGCAGCACGCGACACTGCCGGTGATCATCGGGCGCATCGCGGACGGCTTCTTCGAGGTCGTCAGCCGCGAAGACGAAGTCGCGCCGGATCCGTATCTGTCGCGCTACGACCCGGCAAAAACATTCGGCCGCCCGCGCCTGAGGGTGGTGTCGTGACCAGAGCCCCACGCATCCCCAATCTCGGCGGCGCCAGGGCGTTTATCCTGCATCGCCCACATCCGACGGTGCAGGCGATCACCAGGCAATTGTCGGCCATCGGGCTGATCACGCTGGATTGCTGGCCGGAACTGCCGCCCGAGACGCTGGCCGCCGATTTCGTCTTCTTCGACGCCGATCTCGGCTTTGACGAGCAGTTTCCGTGGAAGCCGGGCGAGGCACCGATGCCGCTGGTGGCGCTGATCGGTTCCGAGGCGCCGGGCCGCATCGAATGGGCGCTGTCGCATAAGGCCGATGCGCAGCTGCTGAAGCCGGTCGGCAATGCCGGCGTCTACAGCGCGCTGCTGATCGCGCGCCAGAGTTTCGAGGCGCGAAAACACCTGGCCAGCGAGATCGCCTCGCTTCGCCAGCGCGTTGCCGAACGCCAGACCATCGTTCGCGCGGTGACGGCACTGGCGAAAGGCGCCGATGACGGCCGCGCCTATGCGCAGCTGCGCTCGCTGGCGATGAGCTGGCAGATCAGCGTCGAGGATGCCGCGCGGCGGATCGTGGCAATGACAAGCGAAGAAGCAACGGGCGAAGAAGGCGACGATGACCAGTCCCATCGCGCCTGATCTCACCGCGCCAGGGCGCATGCCGGTCAAGCCGCGCGCCGGCGTCTGGCGCCGGCTGGTCAGGCGCCGTCTGGCTCTGCTCGGGCTGGTCATCGTCGCCATCGTCGTTGCCGGCGCCGTGCTGGCGCCATGGCTGACTGGCTATGATCCCAACGAGCAGATGTTCGACGGCCTGACCATCGAGGGCTCGCCCTTGCCGCCGGATGCAAAATTCTGGCTGGGCACCGACTTGCTCGGCCGCGACCTCCTGACCCGCATCCTCTACGGCGCCCGCACCTCGCTGATCATCGGCATCGTCGCCAATGGCGTGGCACTGTTCATTGGCACGCTGGTCGGTGTTGTCGCCGGCTATTTCCGTGGCTGGATCGGCAGCGCGCTGATGCGTTTCACCGATTTGATGATGGCGTTTCCGGCACTGCTGCTCGCCATTTGCCTGGCCGCGGTGTTCGAGCCCAGCCTGTGGATCGTCGCCATGGTCATCGCTTTGGTCAACTGGGTGCAGACCGCCCGCGTCATCTACACCGAGACCTCATCGCTGGCGGAGCGTGAGTTCATCGATGCCGAACGCACCATCGGCGCGAGCGCGCCGCGCATCCTGTTTCGCCACATCCTGCCGCATCTCTTACCGACCATCATCGTCTGGGGCACGCTCGGCATTTCGACCACCGTGCTGCTCGAGGCGACACTCTCCTTCCTCGGCATCGGCGTCCAGCCGCCCACGGCGTCCTGGGGCAACATCATCTTCGAGAACCAGACCTATTTCCAGGCCGCACCCTGGCTGGTGTTCTTTCCGGGTGCCGCGATCCTGGCGCTGGCGCTCGCCTTCAACCTGATCGGCGATGCGCTGCGCGACATCCTCGATCCGACGCAAAGAGGCCGGGCATGATCGCCTATCTCGGCCGCCGCCTCATCCAGTCGCTGCTGATCCTGCTCGGCGTCTCGCTGATCACCTTCGCTCTGCTCTATCTCCTGCCCGCCGATCCGGTGCGCCAGATCGCCGGCCGCAGTGCCACGCCGCAGACGGTCGAGAACATCCGCCAGCAGCTCGGCCTCGACCAGCCGTTCGTCGTCCAGTACTGGCGCTATCTCACGAAGCTCGTCAGCGGCGATCTCGGCCGCTCCTACATCCAGCGCTCCGAAGTCACCGAGCTGATCGTTTCGCGGCTGCCGGCCAGCCTGTTGCTGATGGTCGGCGCCATCCTGTGCGAGCTGTTGCTCGGCCTGAGCATGGGCCTGATCGCCGCCGTCAAGCGCGGCACCGCCACTGACCAGACGCTGATGGTCGCCTCCTTCGTCGGCGTCTCGGCGCCGCAATTCGTCGTCGGTCTGCTGCTGCTCTACGTCTTTGCCGTGCGGCTCAGCTGGTTCCCGATCGGCGGCTACGGCACCTGGCGTCATCTGGTGCTGCCGTCACTGACCATGGGAATCCTCGGCGCGGGCTGGTACGCGCGCATGATGCGCTCGTCGATGATCGACGTGCTGCGCCAGGATTACGTGCGCACCGCCCGCGCCAAAGGCCTGGCGCGGCGAGCTATCCTGTTCCGCCATGCGCTGCCCAACGCCATCCTGCCGGTGATCGCCATGATCGGCATCGACATAGGCATCTTCATGGGCGGCATCGTCGTCGTCGAAAGCGTATTCGGCTGGCCCGGCATTGGCCAGCTCGCCTGGCAGGCCATCCAGCGCGTCGACATCCCGATCATCATGGGTGTGACGCTGGTGTCGGCCTTCGCCATCGTGCTGGGCAATCTGCTGGCCGACATCATCGCGCCCTTCATCGACCCCCGCATCAAGCTCAGATGAAATGAAAACCAGACAGAGAAAGGGAACATAAAAATGAAAAGGTTTCTCGCATCCACGGTAGCGGCATCGGCGCTGGCGCTGATGCTCGGCATGACGAGCGTTCGCGCCGAGGACGCCGTCGATCCGAACGCCAAGCAGGGCGGCGCCATCACCATCACCTACAAGGACGACGTCGCCACGCTCGATCCGGCGATCGGCTATGACTGGCAGAACTGGTCGATGATCAAGAGTCTGTTCGACGGGTTGATGGACTACGAGCCGGGCACCACCAATTTGAAACCCGACCTCGCCGAAAGCTACGAGATTTCGCCCGACGGCAAGACCTTCACCTTCAAGCTGCGCCATGGCGTGAAATTCCACAATGGCCGCGAGATGACGGCCGACGACGTGAAATATTCGCTCGACCGCGTCACCAATCCGAAGACGCAGAGCCCCGGCGCCGGCTTCTTCGGCTCGATCAAGGGCTATGACGATGTCGCCGCCGGCAAGGCCGAGAGCCTCTCCGGCGTCACCGTCGTCGACCCTTACACGGTCAAATTCGAATTGACCCGCCCCGACGCCACC
>NZ_RZPI01000132.1:0-9961 GCF_003998715.1 Mesorhizobium sp. M7A.F.Ca.CA.002.15.2.1 | reverse complement strand
CAAATGGGTGATGTCGCCCGAACGCCTCGACGCTTTCATCGAGATGGCGGAGACAGCCTGGGGCACTGGCGCCACGCTGCCCCATTTCGCGCCGAGCCGGGTCGACGACGCGCATTTCGCCCAGTGGTGGGCACGTTTCGAACGATTGTCGGCGAGCCCGACGGCGGCGGCGGCGCTGGCGCGCATGAACGCCGACGTCGACATCCGCCATATCCTGAGCGTGATCAGCGCGCCGACGCTTGTAATCCATCGCCGCAACGATGCGCGGGTCGACCCCGACGCCAGCCGCTTCCTTGCACAGAAGATCCCCGGCGCCCGACTGGTCGAGATTCCCGGACGCGACCATCCGATCTGGACCGGCGATGTCGATGGGGTGGCCGACCTGATCGAGGAATTCCTGACCGGCGAACGCGCCGTGGGCGAAGTAGACCGCGTGCTGGCCGCACTGCTGGTGACACGCATCTACGACACGGCACGGCTCGGCGACCGGATGTGGAGCGAACGCAGCCAACGCTTCCAGGAAACCTGGCGGCTGCTGGTCGGGCGCCATGGCGGGCGCTCTGTGGGCCTGCATGGCGAGTTGATGATTTCGCGCTTCGACGGCCCGGCACGCGCCATACGCTGCGCGGCAGCGCTGCGCGAGGCGGCGCAGGAAATCGGCGTGGCAAGCGCACAAGGGGCGCATGTCGGCGAGATCGAAGTGCGCGGTCCACCCGTTGGGACGACGGCGCGGGTGGCAATGCAACTGGCCGCCCATGCCGGCCGCGGCGACATTATCGCGTCGCGTCTGATCGCCGATCTGGCGGCTGGGTCGGGCCTGCATTTCACCGACGCCGGGCGCATCAGTGTCGACGAGCTGGAGCAGCCGCTGGCGCTGGTCCATGCGACGTCCGAACAGCATCTGGAACCCGCCTGCCGGCCCAAACCCAAGACCGCCGAGCCGGCCGCATTCACGGCGCGCGAAAGCGAGGTGGTGAGCCTCGTCGCCGACGGCAAGAGCAATGCCGCGATCGCCGCCGAATTGCGGCTGAGCGAACACACGGTCAAGCGCCATGTCGCCAACATACTGCTCAAGCTGGATCTGCCGTCGCGGGCGGCGGCGGCGGCGTTTTCGGCCAGGCACCCTGGCCCGCACGGGCCATGAGAGCCATGGCGCTTTCGGGCGAAGCGGCCATGGGCGGGTAAGCGCTATCAATTCTCTCCACGCAGGCTAGGCGGATGTCGCTGGAAAAGGCGCTGCGAACGGAGGAGGAAATGCTGAAGTCGAACCGGACACTCAAATTGCTTGTGATCGCTGCAAGCGTTGGCGCGTTGTTCGCCATCTCTCCCGCAAAGGCCGAGGACGCGTCCGCGGCGGCCGCCTACAAGGACATCGAGGCAACGCTCGGCTCGGTGCCGGACATGTTCAAGACCCTGCCGGATGTGGCCGTCGCCGGCGCCTGGGCCGAGATTAAGGGCGTGCAGCTCAACCCGAAGACGGCGCTTGACGGCAAGACCAAGGAACTTTTGGGCCTCGCCGTCGCGGCGCAGATCCCATGCCAGTACTGCATCTATTTCCACACCGAGGCGGCCAAGCTCAACGGCGCCAGCGACGAGGAGATCAAGGAGGCGGTGGCGATGTCCGCCATCGTGCGCCATTGGTCGACGATGCTCAACGGCAGCCAGGTCGATCTGACGACCTTCAAGAAGCAGACCGACGACGTATTCGCGGCCGTCAAGGCGAAGTCGCAGTAAGAACCACTGCCCGGCGATGAGCGCCGGACGGCACATCGACCATCAACCGCCCGGTCGGAAGACGGGCCAATGGAGGATGAAATGCTGACCAAGACCCAAACAGTGGACGGCGCCGCGATCAAGAAGGCGATCGAAACCCGTGACGGCAAGATGCTGTCGAGCTTCTATGCCGAAGACGCGCTGGTGCGGGTGATCGACCGCAACAACCCGCCGAGCAAGCCGCGTGAAATCCGCGGGCGCGCGGCGATCACCACATTCTGGGACGACATCTGCAGCCGGGCGATGACCCACAAGGTCGACACCACCATCGCCGACGGCGACAGCCTCGCCTTCACCCAGGCCTGCGCCTATCCGGACGGCACCAAGGTGTTCTGCGCAGCGATGCTGGAGCTGAAGAACGGTCGGATCGCAAGACAGACCGTCGTGCAGGCCTGGGACGAGTAGATCAACAACCGTGGATCAACCGCGGCCTGGGCCGCAACCTGGAGGAGAAGACGATGTTCAGCGCCAGATGGCAGATCGACGCCAAGTTCGGACACAAGCAGACCGTGCTCGACCTGTTGAAGAAATGGGAACGCGAGATCGGGTCACAGGTCGGCCTCGACGAGCTGGAATTCCAGATCATGACCGGTTCGATCGGCGCGCGGGAGGCGACGGTCGAGTCCCATCACCAGGTCGAAAGCCTGGCCCAGTTGGAGGCGTTCTTCGCCAAGATCGGCAAGATCGACGCGCACGCGAAATGGGGCAAGGAGATCGAGCCCTATGTCGTGTCTGGCACCAGCCTGTGGAATATCTATCGCATCGTGGAGTAGTGGTCTGCGGTCTTACCTCTCCTCTTGTGGGAGAGGTCGGATTGCCCCGATTTGTCCTTCACAAATCGGTTGGCAACCCGGGTGAGGGGTAAGCTGGCGTCAAGCTGGAACACCCCTCATCCGTCTCGGCGCTACGCGCCGATCCACCTTCTCCCACAAGGGGACAAGGCAAAACTAGCCATGCGCAACCATCACATGCCGCACGGCGGTGTAATCCTCCAGTGCGTAGAGCGACATGTCCTTGCCGTAGCCGGACTGCTTCAACCCGCCATGCGGCATCTCGTTGGTCAGCATGAAGTGGGTGTTGATCCAGGTGCAGCCATATTGCAGGCGGGCGGCCGTCGCCATGGCGCGCGAGACATCCTTGGTCCATACGGATGACGCCAGGCCGTAGTCGCTGTCATTGGCCCAGTTCACCGCCTCGTCGACTTCCGAAAAACGAGTAACCGAGACGACCGGGCCGAACACTTCGCGGCGCACGATCTCATCTTCCTGCAGCGCGCCGGCGACGACGGTCGGCTGGTAATAGAAGCCGGAGCCCTCGCCCGGCTTGCCGCCGGTGGTGATCTCGATGTGTTTCAGTTCCGAGGCGCGCTCGACGAAGCTCGAGACGCGGTCGCGCTGGCGGCGCGAGATCAGCGGGCCGATTTCGTTTTCGGTATCGTCGGGGCGGTCGTACTTGATGGTCGAGACGGCCGAGGAGAGATCGGCGACGAGCTTGTCGTAGATCTTCTTGCCGGCGTAGATGCGGCAGGCGGCGGTGCAGTCCTGGCCGGCATTGTAATAGCCGAAGGCACGCAGGCCGTTGACCACGGCGCCGAGGTCGGCGTCGTCGAAGACGATGACCGGCGCCTTGCCGCCGAGCTCGAGATGCGTGCGCTTGACCGACTTGGCGGCCGCCTGCAGCACCTTCTTGCCGGTGGCGACATCGCCGGTGATCGAGATCATGTTGACCTTGGGATGATTGATCAGCGTGTTGCCGACGCTGTCGCCGCGGCCGAGCACGACATTGACGACGCCTTCGGGCAGGATGTCCGCAAGGATTTTTGCCAGCTTCAGCGCCGTCAGCGGTGTCTGCTCGGACGGTTTGAAGACGACGGTGTTGCCGCCGGCGATCGCCGGCGCCAGCTTCCAGGCCATCATCATCAGCGGATAGTTCCACGGCGCGATGGAAGCGACGATGCCAATGGCATCGCGACGGACCATCGAGGTGTGGCCGGGAATGTATTCGCCAGCGACGACGCCCGGCATCGAACGGACGGCGCCGGCGAAGAAGCGGTAGCAATCGACGATCGCCGGGATTTCGTCATTGAGCACGGCGTTGATCGGCTTGCCGCAGTTGAGTGCCTCGAGCGTGGCGAACTCCTTCGCGTCGGCTTCGATGCGGTCGGCGATCTTCAGCAAATAGCCGGAGCGCTGCGCCGGCGTGGTGCGCGACCACAAGACGAACGCCTGTTCGGCAGCAGTGACCGCCGCCTCGATCTGCGCCTGGCTGGCCTCGGGCAGGTTGAGGATGGTCGCCCCGGTCTTTGGATTGAGGATCGGCTCCTCGGTCTCGGTGCCCTTCTCGAATTTCGAGCCGATCAGCATCTGGGTGTCCATAAGGTTTCTCCCTTTACAGAAGCGAGTAGCGAGTAGCTGAAAGCGAGTAGGGTTTGACCGTCGATCCCTATTCGCTACTCCCTATTCGCTGTTTTTCATTTCCCGCTTCCAGCGATCTGGTCGCCGTCACGGGTGAGGTAATAAGCGGCAAGGATCGGCAGCAACGTCACCAGCATGACGACCATGGCAACGACATTGGTGACCGGGCGCTGGCGCGGACGGATCAGTTCTTCCAGCATCCAGATCGGCAGCGTCTGCTGCTGGCCGGCGGTGAAGGTGGTGACGATGACCTCGTCGAAGGACAGCGCGAAGGCCAGCATGCCGCCGGCAAGCAGCGCCGTGGCGATGTTGGGCAGCACGACATGGCGGAAGGTCTGAAAACCGTCGGCGCCGAGATCCATCGAAGCCTCGATCATCGAACCGGAAGTGCGGCGGAAACGGGCGACGGCGTTGTTGTAGACGACGACCACGCAGAAGGTGGCGTGGCCAAGCACGATCGTCCAGAACGAGAACGGGATGTCGGCCAGCGAAAAGGCCGAGCGCAGCGCAATGCCGGTGATGATGCCGGGCAGCGCGATCGGCAGGATGACCAGCAGCGAGATGGTTTCGCGGCCGAAGAATCTTGTCCGCGACACCGCCGCCGAACAGAGCGTGCCGAGGATGAGCGCGATCGCCGTCGAAATCGCGGCCACCCTGACCGACAGCGACAGCGCCTGCCAGACATCTGGCCGGTTCCAGGTCACGGCGAACCACTGCGTCGTCAGCCCTGGCGGCGGCCAGACGAAACTCTTCTCTTCGGTGGTGAAGGCATAGACGAAGATCAGCAGGATCGGCAGGTGCAGGAACAGCAGCCCGCAGGCGGCGGCAATCTTCAGGCCGAGCGGAGCCGACTGGGAACCATCAGAGCGCATCGAAGGCCCCCATGCGCTTGGCGCCCCAGAGATAGAAGCCCATGATGACGATCGGCACCACGGTGAAGGCGGCGGCGAGCGGGATGTTGCCGGCGGTGCCTTGCTGCGAATAGACCGCCTGGCCGATGAACAGACGCGAGGTGCCGATGATCTGCGGGATGATGTAATCGCCGAGCGTCAGCGAGAAGGTGAAGATCGAACCGGCGACGATGCCCGGCAGCGCCAGCGGAAACAGCACGTTGCGGAAGGTCTGTCCCGGTGAAGCGCCGAGGTCGGACGAGGCCTCGACCAGATTGCCGGGCACGCGCTCGAGCGCCGCCTGAACGGGGAGGATCATGAACGGCAGCCAGACATAGACGAAGACGATGAAGGTGCCGGTGAACGATACCGACAGGGAATTGCCGCCGACGATCGGCAGCGACAGCCAAGCGTCGAGAACCCACAACAAATGTAGCTTGGCGAGCAGCCAGGTGAGGATGCCTTCCTTGGCCAGGATCAGCTTCCAGGCGTAGATCTTGACCAGATAGCTGGACCACAGCGGCAGCATGATGCCGAGATAGAACAAGGCCTTCCAGCGGCCGCGCGCATAGCGCGCCGCGTAGTAGGCGATGGGGAAGGCGATGACGGCCGAGGCCAGCGTGACCAGAGCCGCCATCGTCACCGTGCGCAGGATGATGTCGAGATTGGCAGCCTGGAACAGATCGCCATAGGTCTTGAGCGTGAACTCGCGGTCGATGAGGCCGGAAAACTCGTCGATGGAGAAAAAGCTCTGCGCCAGCAGCGCAAACAGCGAGCCGATATAGACGATGCCCAGCCACAAAACCGGAGGCAGCAGCATGAGCAGCAACAGGACCTTCGGCTTGCGCCAGAAAAGGTCCGACAGAGCGCCGCGCAGACCGCCGCTACCCGGCAGGATGGCGGGAGCGGTTGCACGCATCATGGCGGCGTCGAGGCTCATGCCGGCTCGTCCATCAGATGCAGGTGCTCGCGGTTGAAGGTCAGCACAGCCGCCTCGCCTTCTGCCGGCAAGGCGATGCCGGCCGGCACGATGGCGTGCAGCCGCAGCCCGTCGGCGTCGAGCGCCAGCTTTGTCGTGGCGCCGAGATAATTGGTCGAGATGAGGCGGGCCGATACGCCTTCACCACTTGTGACCCCCTTGGCCGCGCGGCCGACGCGAATGGATTCAGGGCGGAGACTCCCCCAGCGATGCTGGCCGGAATAGCGCTGCACGAAATCCGGCGGCAGCACATTGGAGGAGCCGACGAAATCGGCGACGAAGCGGGTCCTCGGCCGCTGGTAGATATCTTCCGGAGTGCCGATCTGCATGATCTTGCCATCGTTGAAGACGGCGACGCGGTCGGCCATCGACAGCGCTTCGCCCTGGTCGTGAGTGACGAAGACGAAGGTGATGCCGAGCGCCTTCTGCAGCGACTTCAACTCCTCCTGCATGTTCTCGCGCAATTTGAGGTCGAGCGCGCCGAGCGGCTCGTCGAGCAGCAGCACCTTTGGCTGGTTGACCAGCGCGCGGGCCAGTGCCACGCGCTGGCGCTGGCCACCGGAAAGCTGGCCGGGCCGGCGGGCGCCATAGCCGGGCAGCCGCACCAGTGACAGCGCCTCTTCCGCCGCCTTGTGCCGCTCAGCCTTGCCGACGCCCTTGACCATCAGCCCGTAGGCAACGTTGTCGAGCACGTTCAGATGCGGGAACAGCGCATAATCCTGAAACACGGTGTTGACGTTGCGGCGATAGGGCGGAACGCCCTCGGCGCGGTCGCCGAAGATCGAGATCGAGCCCGATGTCGGCTGCTCGAAGCCGGCGATGAGGCGCAGGCAAGTGGTCTTGCCGGAACCAGACGGCCCGAGCATGGCGAAGAACTCGCCCGGCGCGATGTCGAGATCGACCGCGTCGACCGCGCGCACGCTGCCGAAATGGCGCGAGGCTTTCTGGAAGGAGACGGCGGAGGTCATGGGCTGTCAGTCCGTTGCCGGTTTGATGTGTTGATGTCGCGCGACGTCCTATCTCCCCCTTGTGGGGGTGAGAAGTGATCCGCATAGCGGAGGAAAGCCAATTGCTTGGCTTTTCGAGCTTCGAACGCCTGAGCCTTGCGAAGGGCCAGGCACTGCCACGAACTGCCGAGCAGACCCCACCCAGACGCTATGCGTCGACCCTCCCCACAAGGGGGAGGGCAAGGATGCTCATCGTCCGCCGATGACGCCGATATAGTCCGACACCCAGCGATAGTAGGGCACGCACTGATCGTTCTGGGTGGCGCATTTCGACACCGGCGTCTTCCAGAACTTGATCTTGTCGAAGTTCTCGTAGCCGTTGGTCTTGCAACCCTCGTCGGTCAAAAGCTCATTGCCCTTGCAGGCGGCGGGCACGACGGGCAGTGAGCCGAACCAGGCTGAGACATCGCCCTGCACCTTCGGCGACAGCGAATGTTCCATCCACATATAGGCACAGTTGGGGTTGGCGGCGTCGGCCTCCATCATGGTGGTGTCGGCCCAACCGGTGGCGCCCTCCTCCGGGATGGTGGAAGCGACCGGCTTCTTGGCGGCGACCAGCGTGTTGACCTGATACGGCCACGAGCCGGAAGCGACGACGCCTTCGTTCTGGAAATCGTCGACCTGGATGGCGGCGTCGTGCCAATAGCGGCCAACCAGTGTGCGTTGGACGCGCAGCAATTCGAGCGCCGCCTTGTACTGGCCCTCGTTCAGTTCATAGGGATCCTTGATGCCGAGTTCCGGTTTGTGGAACATCAGATAGTTGGCCGCATCCGCAATGTGGATCGGCCCGTCATAGGCCTGGACGCGGCCCTTGTTGGACTTGCCGTCCGGCAGCTTCATTTCCTCAAAGACGATGTTCCAGCTCTTGGGAGCCTCCTTGAACACGTCGGTGTTGTACATCAGGACGTTGGGACCCCACTGGTAGGGAACGCCGTAGTGGGCGCCGCCGACGGTGAACCACGGCGCGTCCTTGAGGCGCTCGTCGACCGTCTTCCAGCTCGGGATGAGATCGGTGTTGATCGGCTGCACGCGCTTGCCGGCAACGAGGCGCAACGAGGCATCGCCCGAAGCGGTGACGAGGTCGAAGCCGCCCTCATTCATCAGCGAGACCATCTCGTCGGAGGTGTTGGCGGTCTTGACGTTGACCTTGCAGCCGGTCTCCTTCTCGAAGGAAGTCACCCAGTCATAGCCCTTGTCGGTTTCGCCGCGCTCGATGTAGCCCGGCCAGGCAACGATGTTGACCTGGCCTTCGCCCTTGCCAAGTTCCTTGACCTGGGCGACGGCCTGACCGGAAAAGGTCAGCGCGACCGTCAGAGCAGTGCATGACTTCAGGAATGAATTCATTGTCGATCTCCCATTTAGGCGCCTGACCCTGAAAGCCGGTTTCGGTCTTCGTTAGGGGTCACGCGCGGACTGAAAACTGTCAGTTCGTCCGTTGGGCTTGATGCCGCTCTGATGGCGGCTTTGGTCCCTGAACCGAAAGTGCTTTGAAAATTCCGGTTTCGCAAATTCATTTATCAGAAGGGCGATATCGGTTTTTCCGATAGATGTGCAGCCGGCGTCTCAGGGACGCTGGCGGACCGTCCGTTGCGACTGGGCAAGACCGATGAAATCGCGCGCGGCCTGCGGCAGACCGGAGCCGCGCCGCCAGACCATGCCGACCTGGACCACCGGCAAGGAGCCGGAAATATCGCGCGATTCGATGCGGTCGCCTTCCAGCGACCAGGGCCGGTAGACGAGATCGGGCAGCAGCGCCACGCCGGCACCGGTGGCGACCAGACTGCGCACGGCCTCCACGGAACGGGTGCGGAAGGCGACATGCGGCTTGGCGCCGATCGCCGTCAGCAGCTTGCCGGTATTCTCCTCGATCTCGTCGACGGTCAGCATGATCAGCGTTTCGGAGGCAATGTCGCCAATGCTGATGATGTCGGCGCCGACGAGCGGATGACCGAGCGGCAGCCACAGCCGATAGGCCGAGACTTCGAGGATTTCCGACTGCAACGCGGTGCGGTCGCGCAAATTGGAGGTGACCATGACGGCAATGTCGAGCTTGCCGCCGATCAGGAGGTGTTCGAGATAATCGCCATTGTCCTCGATGGCAGAGACCTCGACGCCGGGATAGGCACGGCGGTAGCGGGCGAGCAGATCCGACAGCACATAGCCGGCGACCAGCGAGGTGACGCCGAGCTGCAGCCGGCCGGCCGCCACCGCCTGCTCGCCGGAGAAAGAGCGACGCGCGTCGGAAACATCGGCGAGGATTTTCGTCGCATGGCGCAGGAACTGGTGACCCTTGTGGGTGATGTTGAGGCCGCGCGGGTGGCGTTCGAACAGTTCGACGCCGAGATCGCTTTCGAGTTCCTTGATCGCTTCGGTGACCGACGATTGCGAGATGGAGAGGTTCTGGGCGGCGCCCGAGACCGTGCCTTGCTCGGCAACGGCGATGAAGAACTGCAGCTGGCGGATGGTGAAAGCCATGCCCGGACTAAACACCGGCGGCCGAATGAAGGAAAGCCGACTGCAGAGCTTATCCCATGACCTGAGAGCTGGCGCTCAACCGAGCGCCAACTTGATGCGCCGCCGGCATGCGGGGCCATAGCGCAGCGCAAGCATGAATGCCGTCTCCAGAGCCACGACGATGACAATGATGCGCAGGCCCACCGTGAAGGAGTCCCGGCCGCTGCCGCGCAGCAGATAGCCGGTGGTGAGAAAGCCCGCGTTCCAGAACGTGGCGCCGAGCAGCGTCGCGGCCGCGAAGGGCAAAGCGGGCAGACAGAGTGCGCCGGCGGCGATCGGCAGGTAATTGCGCACAGTCGGGATGAACTGCGCCAGCAAGGACACCCGGACGTGATTGCGCCGATAGGCCTGGCCGAGCCTGCGGTAGGTCGCGTGACGCAGGAA
>NZ_RZPI01000131.1:0-10040 GCF_003998715.1 Mesorhizobium sp. M7A.F.Ca.CA.002.15.2.1 | reverse complement strand
CGTCTTGGCCCGCGCCGACAACCATCTGGTGCTCGGCATCCAGGCGGTCGGGCAGGGTGTGTCGGAACTGGCGGCGGCGTTCGGGCTGGCGCTGGAGATGGGCGCGCGGCTGGAGGACATCGCCGGCACCATCCACGCGCATCCGACGCAGGGCGAGGGATTCCAGGAAGCAGCGCTGAAGGCGCTGGGACACGCGCTGCATATTTAATTCGCGATGGCGCAAAAGCGGTGATGCCGGCGGGACAGCGCCCCCCTCTGTTCTGCCGGACATCTCCCCTCAAGGGGGGAGATTGGCAGTTTCGGGCAACCTGCCTCTTCCAAAACTTTCAAAAATTGGCGAAATCTAAGATGACAGCCGATCTCCCCCCTAGAGGGGGAGATGCCCGGCAGGGCAGAGGGGGGGCACTGTCCCGCCCGCCTCTCCACAAGAGAGACACGCCGCTTCACCCCGCCAGCCGACTCACCATTTCGTGCTGGGCATAGGCGCGGCCAAAACGGTTGGCTAGAAACGCGTCCAGCGCGATGTCTTCCTGCTTGATGAAGCCGGTCGCCGGCAGGCTGCCGTCGGCCAGCATGTCGAGCACGGCGCAGATGCCGGACGCCGTGGTGATCTGGATGGCGCTGCGCACCACCTGGCCGATACGCTGGGAATAGACCTTGTTGGCGTAGGTCTCCTGCAGCAGGCGGCCGTTCTTGCGGCCGGAGACGGTGACGAAGACGATGACGACGTCCTGCAATGTCGCCGGCAGGGCGCTTTCAAAAATGTCCTTCAGCACGTCGCGGCGATGGCGCAGGCCGAGGTCGTTGAGCAGCGCCTTCATGATCGCGGCGTGGCCGGGGTAGCGAATGGTGCGGTAGTTGAGCGTGCGCACCTTGCCCTTCAGCGTCTCGGCCAGTGTGCCGAGGCCGCCGGAGGTGTTGAATGCCTCGTAGGTGACGCCGTCGAGCGAGAACTCCTCGCGCTCTTCCAGCGGCGGCACCTCGACCAGCTCGCCTTCGACGATCGCCTCGCAGGGCTCGCAATATTCGTTGATGACGCCGTCGGTGCTCCAGGTGAGATTGTAGTTCAGCGCGTTGGACGGGTATTGCGGCAGGGCGCCGACGCGCATGCGCACGCTTTCCAGCGAATCGAACCGGCTGGCGAGATCGTTGGCGACGATCGAGATGAAGCCCGGCGCCAGGCCGCATTGCGGAATGAAGGCGCTTCTGCCCGAACGCGCCAATTCCTTGACGCGGCGGGTCGAGACGACGTCCTCGGTCAGGTCGAGATAGTGCACGCCGGCACTGGCCGCCGCCTCGGCGATGCGGGTGGTCAGATGGAAGGGAGCGGCGCTGAGCACCGCGAATTTGCCGGCGAGTGCGGCTTCAAGCGTGCCGGACGCTTCGATGTCGAGCTCCAGCGTCGCAACCGTGGCCGGGACTTCGGCCGCTGCGAGCTGTGCTGCCGAGCGGTCGACGAGCGTGACCTGATAATCTCCCGTGGCGGCGAGCATCTCGGCAATGGTCGAGCCGATCTTGCCGGCGCCGACAACGACAATTTTCTTCATGACAAATCCCTCACTGGTTGTGAGCACAGATTCGCAGCTTGCCCGTCGAAAGGAAGCGTGGTTCTGTACGAAACGAACCCATTGATTGGTCAGTCCGCCGAGAAGAATCGTCGAAATGCTCAGCGATGCCGAACAGACCCTGCTTTCGCTGCTGCGCGAGAATGCGCGCGCCTCGACCGCCGAGCTGGCGCGGCGGCTTGGCGTCTCGCGGACAACCGTGCAGAGCCGGATCGAACGGCTGGAGCAGCGCGGCATCATATCAGGCTACGGCGTGCGGCTGGCGCCGGATTATGAGCAGGGGCTGGTGCGGGCGCATGTGCTGCTCACCGTGACGCCCAAGCTTGCCGACAAGGTGGTGCGCGGCCTGCGCGGTTTGGCGACGGTCAGGACGCTGCATTCGGTCAGCGGCAATTTCGACATGATCGTCATCGTCGATGCGCCATCAATCCGCGACCTCGACATGCTGCTCGATCAGATCGGCGCCATGGATGGAGTCGAGCGGACGCTGTCGTCGATCATCCTGTCGACGCGGATAGATAGGTGAGGGGACCTCTCAACCCAAGCTGGGCTTGAACAGCACCAGCCGTTTCGCCGGCTAATCCGTAGCCAGCGGAAAACGCACCACCACCGCAAGTCCCGGTCGGCAATCCTCGAGCGTGATCGATGCGCCGTGCAGATCGGCGATGGCCCGGACAAGGCTGAGCCCGAGGCCGCTGCCTGATGTCGAGCGGCTGTGGTCCAGCCGGTAGAGCCGCTGGAACACTTTCTCGCGCTCTGCCGCCGGAATGCCGGGACCGTTGTCGGCGACGCCCGCAACGACGCGTTCGTCCTGGCGCGCCACCGACAGCTTTATCGTCGTGCCCGATGGACAATGGCGCAACGCGTTCTCGACCAGATTGGCGAACATCTGCGTCAGCAGCTCGCGATCGCCATGGATCCGGTCCGTCGTTTCCTGTGGTTGCGCCAACGACAGCGACTTTCCGTCGTCCTCGGCAACATCGGCATAGATCTCGGCGATGGTTTGCAGCACCTCGCCCAGATCGACATCGGTGAACCGCGCCCGGCGGGCGCCGGCCTCGATCTGCGCGATGCGCAGCAGGGCATCGAAGGTCTCGTTGATCTGCAGGCTCTCGGCATGCGCCTCCGCCAGTTCAGCGGCGATTTTCCGGCCCGACAGGTTCTTTTCCGACGCGGTGTCGAGGATCATCTGCAACCGGTTGAGCGGCGTCTTCAGATCGTGGGCGATGTTGGCGCTGACCTGTTTCATGCCTTCGACCAGCGCCGACAGGCGGTCGAGCGCGGCATTGACCTGGCTGGAGACGATGTCGATGTCGTCGCCCTTGCCGGTCAGCGGAATGCGGGTGTCCAGCCGTCCATGCGAGACATCCACCATGGTGGCGGCGATGCCGTCGAGACGGCGCTGGACGCGCGAGGCGAGCAGGGCGCCGCCGGCGACCGCCAGCCCGGTGATGATCAGGGTTCCCCAGCCAAAGCTCATCAGCACGATCCTCTCCAGCTCCTCCGTCTCGGAAAGGCTGAAGGCGACGGTCAGCGTGTTGCCGCCGACCGGGCCGGAATAGGCGCGGTACTCGGCGCCGGGCGGCACGCCGGGCATTTCGGTGTCGAACATCGAGAAGCCGTCGGGAAGCCCTGCCGCGGTGAAGTTGCCGGCCAGGCGATTGCCCGTTGCGTCGGTCAACGAAAACAGCTGCTCCTTCTTGAGGCTGCGCAGGGAGTGGCTGCCGACGGTCTCAACCAGCTCCTTGAGATCGTTCTCGGCATAGGTCGCGGCGACGACCGCGTAGGTTTCCTTGATGGTGTCGTCGAGCCGCTCGGCAAGATCGGCGCTCATCATCTGGTAGACGATGGCGCCAGACAGGACGAAGGCCAGCACGAACAGGAAGGCGAAGGTCAGGGCAAGCCGGAATGGCGTGCTGCGCAGCAGGCGGGACCAGGTTCCGGTCATGGCGCGTGCAGGCTGTAGCCGGTGTTGCGGACGGTGTGGATGAGTTGGGTTTCGAAGGGCTTGTCGACCTTGGCCCGCAGCCGGCTGATATGGGTCTCGACGACGCTGGTCCTGGGATCGAAATGAAAATCCCAGACCCGCTCCAGAAGCATGGTGCGGGTGATGACGCGGCCTTCGCCGCGCATCAGCACTTCCAGCAAGCTGAACTCCCGCGGCTGCAGGTCGATTGGCTGGCCCCGCCTCGTGACGCGGCGCATGATCAGGTCCATTTCGAGGTCGGCGACCCGTAGGACGGTTTTCTGCTCCTGCGCCGCCGGCCGCCGGCCAAGCGCGTTGATGCGAGCGAGGAGTTCGGAAAAGGCGAAGGGCTTGACCAGATAGTCGTCCCCGCCGGCCTCGAGCCCCTCGACGCGGTCGTCGATGCCGCCGACGGAGGTGAGGAAGATCGCCGGCGTGCGCACGCCGGCGGCGCGCACCGCCTTGACCATCGACAGGCCGTCGAGACCGGGGATCATCCGATCGGCGACGATCACGTCGTATTTGCCCCGGGTCGCCGCGAACAGCCCGTCATGGCCGTTGCGCAGGAGATCGCAGACATGGCCGGCCTCGGTCAGTCCCCTGACGATATAGTCGGCCGTCCTGTGGTCGTCCTCGACGAGAAGCAGTCGCATGAAAGGTCCGGTCCGTTGCCGAGATGGACAGGCTATCACCGGCACGGGCTTGTTCCTAGGATGTCACGAAGGCGCAGGGATGGTGGCGCTAGAACGTTCACGATTGGCCGAAGCGGTGGGGTTTTCGGCAATTGTCAATGCTAGCGCATCCGCCCTGCACCTAGTCCAGGTCCAGCAACAGTTCATCGGCTTCGTCGGTTGTCCCCTTCAGGGTCATGTGCAGGACGAGCGCAATGATACAGCCGAGGAAGAGCAGGCTGGTGAAGATGGTGCCGAAGCCCAGGCCGCCATGCCTGGCCGATCGCGACAGCAGGTCACCGAAGGAGGCGCCGAGCGGCCGCGTCAGGATATAGGCGAGCCAGAAGGCCAGGATGCCGTCGAGATTGAGCAGCCAGTAGGCCAGCACGATGAGCGCGATGGCGCCGCCGAACAGCAGGCCTGTGGTGAGGTAGCCCATGTCGAAGCTTTCGGCGACGAGATCGCCGGCGGCGGTGCCGAGCGCGAAGGTCAAGAGGATCGCCAGCCAGTAGAAGATTTCGCGCCTGGTGGTGAAGATGGTGTGGATCGACAGCGTCCGTTCGCTGGCGTACCAGACCGCGAATGTCGCGGCGAGCGCAACCGAGAAGGCGATGGTCGTGGTCTGCAGGCGCACGCCGAAAGTGTCGACGAGATTGTCCGTCACCAGGGTGCCGACGATGCTGATCAGCACCACCGCCAGCCAGTAGGCCCACGGCACGTAACGCTTCTGCGCAAACTGCAGGACGAGGGCAGCGATCAGGATGCCGGTCATGATCAGCGAGGTGACGGTCAGCCCAAGCCCGATCGTGTCGGCAAAATAGTCCGCCGCGGTCTCGCCGGTGGTGACCGCCATCAACTTGATCACCCAGAAATCGAGAGTGACGTCGGGAACTCTGTTGTGGCTCGGTGGGGCGGGTTGTTGCCTGTTGGGCGCGAGCATGGCTGAAGTCCTGAGGTCGACGGTTGCGGCGGTGGCGATCCGCGCAGCGTAAGCAAACGAGTTCACGCCGGCCTGTCCGGCGGCATACAAATTCGTAAGAATGGACGTGGGCCGCGCAAAGTCCTTTACGAACGCCCGGCGCTGCGCCGATAGAGGGCGTGCGCCTTTCATCCGCCATCAATGTCATGCCCATTGCTCACGGGCACTCGTCAGTGCCCCAGGAAACACCAAATGACCTACGCTACCCTCAAGCCGGTTTCCCAGGCCTTCGACCAGCGCAAGCGCCTGATCTTCGTGCGGGTTGCGGCGGCGCTGGCGGTGTTGCTGCTGTTTCTCACCAAGCCGGGGCTGAGCGAGGGCTCCGACGGGCACGAAACGCTCGAATTCTTCGGCTTTTGCCTGGTGCTCGTCTGTGTCGTCGGGCGGCTGTGGAGCATTCTCTATGTCGGCGGCAAGAAGAACGAGGAACTGGTCTCGACGGGACCGTTCTCGACCACGCAGAACCCGCTCTATTTCTTCTCGACGGTCGGCGCGGTCGGCATTGGATTGCTCTACGGCTCGCTGATGACGGCCGTGGCGCTGGGCCTTGCCAGCTTTTTCATCTTTCGCGTCACGGCGCGCAAGGAAGCCGAATTTCTGCTCGGCAAGTTCGGCCCAGCCTATCTTGCCTACACCAAGAGCACGCCCCGGTTCTGGCCAAACCCGCTGCTCTACCGCGACGATGACGAACTGCAGTTCTCGACGCGGGCTTTGAAGCGCACGTTTTTCGACGGGCTCTATTTCCTCGCCATCTTCCCGGCCATCGAACTGGTCGAGCATTTCCGGGCGACCGGCATGCTGTTTCCGGCCTTCGTCACGCTCTACTGATCAGCTGGCTCTAGCTGCCGAGCGGATGCGGCATGTAGCCGACGAAGCCTGATATCTTCCAGCTTCCGCCGACCTTGCTGCAGAAATACAGCGTCTGCCATTTCAGCCGGTCGACGCTGCCGTCCGCCTTGGCGACCGAGCCGTCGAACTTCTTGTGCAGCACGGCGCGGTCGCCGTCGACGTCGATGTCTCGCATGTTGGTGACGCGAAACAGCGCCTCGCGCAGCGGCTCGGCGAATTTGGTCGCCGCCGTCTCTTTGGCCTGGCGCAGCCATTCGTCGCGATAGACTTCGAGCCTTGGAAACTGCAGCCGCCAGGCGTCGGCGTTGTGCAGGAAATGCGCATGCATGCCGAAGAAACTCTCGGCGACGAAATCGTCCTCGACCATGGCCCAGTCCTGGCCGATGAAGGCGTCGATGTCGCGCCGCACCAGCATTTCCCAGAGCGCGTGGCGATCGGCATCGCCTGATGGAAACGGGTTCTTGTCGTAGGTCATTGCTGCTGTCTCCGCTCTGGCAAATCCGTCTATGCGGTGCGGCTTCCAAGCCGCCCGTCAGCGCGTACGATGCAAGGGCTCTTGTAATAAAGCAACGCAGATTTCCAAGAATGTTGCTTTCCAACAAGGCCCCTATGAGGATCGGCCGGATCGGCGTAAATGTCGATCGAAGCGGGCGCTGCAATGGCACCCCGTCCTGTCATCAGAGGAGGCTTGTCCCTTGCCGAAACAGTGTTTTGGAACGTCGCATGTGCCGTTGTCGCCCGCCGTGCGGGCAGGCGATCTCGTCTATGTCTCGGGCCAGGTTCCCGTCGGCAGCGACGGCATCGTGGTCAAGGGCGGCATATCGGAACAGACCGAGCAGGTGCTCGCCAACGTCAAGGCCGCGCTGGCGCTGGCCGGCTGCACCATGGACGATGTGGTGAAGACCACCGTGTGGCTGGAAGACGCGCGCGATTTCGGCGCCTTCAACGCGGTCTATGCCAGGCACTTTCCGAAGAACCCGCCGGCCCGCACCACGGTCGAATCGCGGCTGATGATCGATATCAAGATCGAGGTCGAGGCGGTCGCCTATCGGCCTCTGTAAGCAAAGCAACGAGCGGAGGTTACTCCATGCAATTCGACCTCCTGCTGAAGGGCGGACGGCTGATCGATCCGGCCGCTGGCCTCGACGCGCTGCGCGATGTCGCCATCGCCAATGGCCGCGTTGCCGCGGTCGACGCCGATATCCCGGCGGACAGCGCCGCGCAGATCGTCGATGCCGGCGGCTGCATCGTCACGCCGGGCCTGGTCGACCTGCACAGCCACGTCTATTGGGGCGGCACGTCGCTTGGCGTCGATGCCGACCGGCTGGCCGCCAAGAGCGGCACCACCACCTTCATCGATGCCGGCAGTGCGGGCGCCGGCAATTTCCTCGGCTTCCGCCGCCATGTCATGGAGCGCTCGAAGGTTCGCATCCTGGCCTATGTCAACATTTCCTTTGCCGGCATTTTCGGCTTCTCGCAGACGGTGTCGGTCGGCGAGTGCAGCGATCTCAGGCTCTGCGAACCGCGCGAGGTTGTGGCTGCGGTGCGCGAGCACCGCGATGTCGTGGTCGGCGTAAAGGTTCGCTCGGGCAAGCATGCCGGCGGCACCAGCGGCATCGCGCCGGTGGATCTGGCGCTGGAGGCCGCCGACCAGGCCGGCCTGCCGCTGATGGCGCATATCGACGAACCGCCGCCCGGCCGCTCGGAAGTGCTGCCGCGCCTGCGCAAGGGCGACATTCTCACCCATTGCTTCCGGCCTTTCCCGAATGCGCCGGTGTTCGCTTCCGGCGCGGTGCGGCCCGACATGCGGCTGGCGCGCGAGCGCGGCGTCATCTTCGACATCGGCCACGGCATGGGCTCGTTCGATTTCGCCGTCGCCCGCGCCATGCTCGAAGAAGGGCTGGCGCCCGACGTGATCTCGAGCGACGTGCATCTCTACTGCGTCGACGGTCCCGCCTTCGACATCCTCGTCTGCATGTCGAAGCTCCTGGCGCTCGGCATGCCGCTGGTCGAGGTCCTGCGCGCCGCCACGCAAGCGCCGGCGCAGGCGATCGCGCGGCCTGACCTGGGCACACTGGCCGTCGGCACGGTCGGCGACGTCGCCGTGCTCCGTCAGCGCCCGGGCCGCTTCACCTTCGTCGACGCGGTCGGCGCGTCATTGGTCGCCGATCAGAGACTGGTGTGCGAAGGCATCGTTATCGGCGGCACCTGGTGGCCGAACGAAGCGGTCAACGATGTCAGCGAGACTGAGCGGTTTGTGGCGCATGCCGCGCATACCCATGTCGAGGTTGCGGCGAGGCACTTTGGGCATCGGCACGACTAGCTGATCTCGCCAGCTTGTGCCTGTCTTGGGACTGTGCGCTTGGCGAATGGCTTCCCCCACTCCGTCGCTGCTTCGCAGCGCCACCTCTCCCCCCTCCGGAGCGAGAGGAAGGAGCCAAGGGCGGCGAACTCGCGCCTTCCTCTCCCTCGCCGATCTGTGTGGCGCCCTTCCTCTACCCCGTCGATCGGGGGAGAGGTGGCGAGCGAAGCTCGACGGAGTGGGGGTCGACTTTACCCGGCGTTGCTCACCGCCCCGTAAACCGGCGTCTCAATGCCTTCCATCCGCGCCTTGATCTGCAGCGCCACATATTTCGAATAGAAGCGCGACAGCGCCAGATTGCCGCCGTGGAACCAGAGCGCTTCCTGGGCGGTCGGCTTCCACATATTGCGCAGCTCGCCTTGCCAGGGGCCGGGGTCGCCCTTGACGCCGGAGCCAAGGCCCCAGCACGGGCCGACCTTGTCGGCGACTTCGCGCGAAACGATCGCGGCGACATTCTCGTTCATCGACTGATAGCCGGTGCAGGCGATGATGGCGTCGGCGGCGAGTTCACTGCCGTCCTCGAACAGGATGCCGCTCGGGGTCAGCGACTTGATGGCGACGCCGCTGCGGATGCCGATCTTGCCGTCGATGATCAGGTCGGAGGCGCCGACATCGATGTAGTAGCCGGAGCCGGTGCGGTAGGCCTTCATCAGAAGGCCGGTCTCGTCGTCGCCGAAATCGATGGCGAAGCCGGCGGCGCGCAAGCGGTCGTAGAAGGCCGCGTCGCGCGCCTTGATCACCTCGTAAAGCGCCTGCTGGCCCTTGGGCACCAGCGCGAACGGCGTCGAGGCGACGATCATGTCGGCCTTCTCGGTGGTGATGCCGCGCGACAGTGCGTCTTCCGAGAAGATCTCGAAGCCGACTTCCATCAGCGTGTCCGACTTGACCACTGTCGTCGGCGAACGCTGGATCATGGTGACCTCGGCGCCGCTCTCCCAGAGGTCGACGCAGACATCGTGGCCGGAGCTTGCAGCGCCAATGACGGCGACTTTCCTGCCGCGGAATTTGTCGCCGCTGGCATACTGGCTGGAGTGCAGCAGCTCGCCCTTGAACCGGCCGGCGCCCGGCAGATCGATCCGCCGCGGCGGGCCGTAGGCGCCGGTGGCGAAGACGATGTGCTTGGGCTTCAGCGTGATCTGCCGGCCGACGCGGTCGACGACCACGGTCCAGACTTTTTCGGCCTCGTCATAGCTGGCGCTGAGGCATTTGGTGGCGACCCAGTAGTTGAGCTCCATGACGCGCGTATACATTTCCAGCCAGTCGCCCATCTTGTCCTTGGGCGTGAACACCGGCCAGTTTTCGGGGAAGGGAATGTAGGGCAGATGGTCGTACCAGACCGGATCGTGCAGCACGAGCGTGCGGTAGCGGTTGCGCCATGAGTCACCCGGCCTGGCATTCTTCTCGATGACGATGGCCGGCACGCCGAGCTGGCGCAGTCGCGCCCCCAGCATGATGCCGCCCTGGCCGCCGCCGATGACCAGGCAATAGGGCTGTTCATCAGTGCCGAGTTCGCGCGTCTCGCGCGCCCGCGCCTCCGACCAGGTCTCGCGCTGGGGATCGGCCTTGTGGCGCACGCCGAGCGGCCGCGCCGCGCCCTTGCGCTCCTCGAAGCCCTTGAGGTCGGCCATCGCCGTGAACAATGTCCGGC
>NZ_RZPI01001310.1:0-235 GCF_003998715.1 Mesorhizobium sp. M7A.F.Ca.CA.002.15.2.1 | reverse complement strand
GACCTCCCGGCGCGCCCGGCGCGGAGGGACCTGGCGGACCTGCTGGGCCTGTCGGACTGCCCGGATCGGACGGGACACCTGGAGCGCCCGGCGATACCGGCGCGTCTGGACCTCCCGGCGCGCCCGGCGCGGAGGGACCTGGCGGACCTGCTGGGCCTGTCGGACTGCCCGGATCGGACGGGACACCTGGAGCGCCCGGCGATACCGGCGCGTCTGGACCTCCCGGCGCGCCCGG
>NZ_RZPI01000130.1:0-10097 GCF_003998715.1 Mesorhizobium sp. M7A.F.Ca.CA.002.15.2.1 | reverse complement strand
CGGCAGATCGCCGAGCGTTTCATCGATCTCGTCGGCCTTGGCGACTTCGCCGACGCGCTGCCGAAGACGCTTTCGGGCGGCATGAAGCAGCGTTGCGCGATCGCCCGGGCCTATGCGGTCGATCCCTCGATCCTTTTGATGGACGAGCCCTTCGGGGCGCTCGACGCACTGACCCGCGTGCAGCTCCAGGACCAGTTGCTCGACACCTGGAGCCGGGAGCGGCGCACCGTGATGTTCATCACCCACGATGTCGACGAGGCGGTCTACCTCGCCAACCGCGTCATCGTCATGGCGGCGCGGCCCGGCAGGCTGCAGGAGATCATCGACGTCGGCCTGCCTTACCCAAGAACCGAGGAAATCCGGCTTTCGGCGGAGTTCATGAGCATCCGCAACCGCGTCTGGCAAGCCGTTTACCACCAGTAACAGTGACAGGAGGAGAGTATGGTGACACTGACAAGACGTAACCTCATCGCATCATCGGCGGCACTTGCCGCGTTCGCTGCCTCTGGCATCCGTGCCGGAGCGGCGGGAACGGCGGCACGCATCGGCTACAACGGCGATTTCTGGGGCGCCAGCGTGGCCGGCGTCGCGGCCGACCAGGGCTTCTATGCCAAGCACGGCGTCGATGCCAATATCAAGGTCTTCACCAACGGCCCCATCCAGGTCCAGGCGCTTGGCGCCAACAGCCTGGAATTCGGCTATCTCGGACCGGGCGCGCTGTGGCTGCCGGCGAGCGGCAAGGCCAAGATCATCGCCGTCAACGATGTCGGCTTCTCGGACCGGGTGATCGCCCAAGCCGGCATCACGTCCATCGCCGGCCTCAAGGGCAAGAAGGTCGCGATCGCGGCCGGCACCTCGGGCGACATGCTGTTGCGGCTGGCGCTGCGCAAGGCCGGTATGGCGATGACCGACCTCGACATCGTGCAGATGGACCCGAGCACCATCGTGGCGGCCTTCGCCTCCAAGCAGGTCGACGCGGCCGGCATCTGGTATCCGTTCGTCGGCATCATCCAGAAGAGCGTTCCCGATCTGGTGGAGCTGGCCAAGAACGACGACTTCTATCCGCAGACCACATTTCCGAGCGTCTTCATTGCCCGCAACGATTTGGTCGAGGGCAATCCCGATCTCGTCCGCAACGTGGTGCGCGCCATCAAGGACGCGCAGGATTTTCGTGCCGCCAACCAGGACAAGGCGATCGAGATCACCTCCAAGCTGCTCGGCATTCCTGCCGACCAGCTGAAGACGGAAGCCGGTTATGGCCGTTTCATGACCTCGGCCGAACTGATCAAGCTAACCAAGGACGGCACCGTGAACGGCTGGTTCTCGACGATGAACGACCTGTTCAAGACCTTTGGCAAGCTCGAGACCTCGCTCGATCCCAAGGACTATTATCTGGGCGATCAATACATTTCGGCCTGACGGCCTTCTTGAAATCGCCCCTTGCAAACCGCAAGCCCCGGCAGCGAACCGGGGCCTGTTTCCTGACAATCACAGCAGCGACGAGCCATCCATGAACGTTCTCTATATCGACATCGACAGCCTCAGGCGCGACCACCTCGGCTGCTACGGCTATCATCGCAACACCTCTCCCGTCATCGACAGCCTTGCCGGCGAGGGCATCCGCTTCGAGAACGTCTATGTGTCCGATGTGCCTTGCCATCCGTCGCGCACGGCGCTGTGGAGCGGCCGCCACGGAATGCGGACCGGCGTGGTCGGCCATGGCGGCACCGCCTGCGAGCCGTTCCGCGAAGGCGCCGAGCGAGCCTGGGCCGGCACCTTCTACGAGGAAGGCTGGATGCGGGCGCTGCGCGATCTCGGCTACCACACCACGACCATCAGCAGTTTTGGCGAACGGCATGGCTGCTGGCATTGGTATGCCGGCTTCAACGAGATCATCAATCCCGGCAAGGCCGGCATGGAGAACGCCGACGAGGTTTCGGGCCTGGCGATCGACTGGCTGAAGCGCAATGGCTCGGCAAAAAAGTGGTTCCTGCATGTCAATGTCTGGGACCCGCACACGCCCTATCGCGCGCCGGACGCTTTCGGCGACCCCTTCGCCGACCAGCCGCTTCCCGACTGGATGACCAGGGCGGTATTCGAGAAGAGCCATGCTGGCTACGGCCCGCACAGCCCGCAGGAACCCTCGGGCTTCGACGTCGAGCCGGGCGGATCGAAATACCGGCGCATGCCGTCGCCGATCAGCGGCATGGACACCGTCAAGGCCTGGTTCGACGGCTACGACACCGGCGTGCTCTATGCCGATTATCATGTCGGTCTCATCGTCGAGGAGTTGAAGCGGCAAGGCCTGTTCGACGACACGATCATCGTCATCGGCGCCGATCATGGCGAAAACCTCGGCGAGCTCAACGTCTGGGGTGATCATCAGACGGCCGACGAATTCACCTGCAACGTGCCGCTGGTCATCCGCTGGCCCGGCGCCGAGGACATGCGCGGCGTCAATGGCGGCCTTCACTATCATTTCGACTGGGCCGCCACGCTGATCGACCGGCTCGGCGGCAACGTTCCGGCGCTTTGGGACGGGCGCTCCTTTGCACCGGCGCTTGCCGCGAAGGAGGAAGGTGGCCGCGATTTCCTGGTGCTGAGCCAGGGTGCGTGGGCGGTACAGCGCGGCGTGCGGTTCCGGCTCGGCGGGGCCGACTGGCTGATGCTGCGCACCTATCATGACGGCTACAAGGATTTCGGCCCGGTCAGCCTGTTCAATCTGAGTGAGGATCCGCATGAGCAGCATGATCTCTCAGGCTCCCGAAGCGATGTGGTCGATCATGCCAGCCGGCTGCTCGAGGACTGGCGCAGCGCCATGGCCATCCGCAGCGACAGCGATGTCGACCCGCTGGTGACGGTGATCCGGGAAGGCGGGCCGTTCCATTGCCTTGGCGAGTTGCCGGCCTATCTCGAAAGACTGCGCCGGACCGGCCGCACCGATGCGGCAGCGGCCCTCGAGCAGCGCCACCCGGCACCGCCGCCACGGCGCAAATCCCTGAACTGACCGGCCGGCGGCACTTGGCCGTGCCCTAGCAGCCAGTTGCCGCTGCCTCACGACAGGCCGGCCGGTTCGCCCTATCTCCATGCCGCCGGTCGGGTTTGGACCCGGCGATATGGAGGATGGGATCACGTGACACCGACGCCGATTGCCCGTCGCGAAGCGGCGCCCTTGCCTGTCGCAGCACTGATGGGCGCCATGGTGTCGATCCAGATCGGCGCCACCTTCGCCAAAGGCCTGTTCCCGCAGATCGGCGCGCAAGGGACGACGACGCTCAGGCTGGTCATCGGTGCGCTGATGCTGATCGCGGTGCTGCGGCCCTGGCAGATGCGGCCCTCGCGTGCCACCATGCCGTGGCTGGTCGCTTATGGAGTGACGCTCGCCGCCCTCAACCTCCTGTTCTACGCAGCGCTGGCCAGGATTCCGCTCGGCATCGCGGTGGCGCTGGAGTTTACCGGCCCGCTTCTGGTGGCGACCTTGACTTCGCGGCGCGCCAGCGACTTTGCCTGGATCGCGCTGGCGGTGGCCGGCATCCTGCTGTTGTCGCCCTTCGTTCGTTCCCTCGCGCCGCTTGATCCGATCGGGGTGATGCTGGCGCTGGCGGCCGGCGGCTTCTGGGCGCTCTACATCGTGCTGGCCCAGAAGGCCGGCGCGGAGCTTGGCACCCGCACCACCGCCTACGGCATGGCCATCGCCGCCGTGCTGGTGCTGCCCTTCGGTGTCGCCCAGGCGGGATCCGCGCTGCTGGCCCCGTCGATCCTGGTCAGCGCGCTGCTCGTCGGCCTGTTTTCCAGCGCATTGCCGTTCTTCCTGGAGATGGTGGCGCTGACCCGCATGCCGGCGCGCATCTACGGCACGCTGACCTGCCTGGAGCCTGGGCTTGGTGCACTGGCCGGCTTCCTGTTCCTGCATGAAAGCCTGACCGCGACGCAACTGGCCGGGATCGCTGCCGTTGTTGTCGCCGCCTTCGGCACGGCGCTGACATCACGGCCGCCGGTTCCATCGCCGGAGTAGGGGAACGATTCGTCGGCACTGGGTATTTTCGAGTAATCCGAAATTCAGCCAGCCAGATCCGCGAAATCAGGCCAATCCTTGTTCAGGACGGCACTGAAATTGTCGCCTGGCGCACAAGTATTTCCGGCTCTGGACAGACCGTGATCTGGTCCAATACGGTGCGTGTCGAAGTGAAGACGCGATTGTAGAAAAGGCCGGTCGTCCCTTGCAAAAGAACGTCTTCTCATCGGCGGATCTGCCGCCGCATCTGGATCATCGCGCACGCTTCGCGCTCTGGCAGGACGTCCATGTCGCCGAGATATGGTCGGTCGAATACACGATTTCGGAAAGACTGTCGTTCGAAGCCGCGATCGAAGCCACCGCTGTCGGGTCGCTGGTGCTTGGACAGATGGCCGGGACGATACGTCATGCCAGCCGCAAGGCGGGCAATATCGCCGCCGACGGTCGCGACGGCTATCTGCTGCTGGTCAACAATGGCGATACGGTGCTCAGCGGCACGCAGATTGGCCGCGATTATCACGTCGGCAAAGGCGAGGCCGCCCTGGTCTCGGCTTCGGAAGCGTTGCAGATGACCGGCGGCGACAGCAATGTCTGGGCCAATGTGGTGCTTCCCCGTGCCGTGCTGGAAAATGCCTTCGCTCATATAGAGGATCGGCTGGCGTTGACCGTCGGCGCCGACAATGAGGCGCTCGGCATGCTCAAGCGCTATTGCAGCTTCCTGGAAGCAGGCCCGGCCCTGGTCTCGCCCGACCTCATCGGCCACGCCACCGAAACCATCGTCGACCTGATCGGCCTGGCGACCGGCGCCAAGGGCGAAGCGGCCGAACTGGCGGGCCTGCGCGGTCTGCGCGCGGCAAGGCTGCAGGCCATACTGCAGAAGATGCGGGACAATTTCGCCGATCCCGCCATTTCGGCGCAGGGCGTTGCCGGGCAATTGCGGCTCTCGGTCCGCTATGTCCATGACCTGCTGCAGGAAACCGGGGTGAGCTTTGCCGAGCGCATTCTCGAACTGCGCTTGCAGAGGGCGCATCGGATGCTGTCCGACAGGCGCAACGACCGCATGCGGATCAGCGAGATCGCGCTGCTCAGCGGTTTTTCCGACGTGTCCTATTTCAACCGCTGCTTCCGCCGCCGCTTCGGCTCGACGCCGGGCAGCGCCAGATAGTTTCCGACAGCCACCGAATGCACGGCGCGCCGATCGACTGAGGCTGAAAAGCCACACCGACCGGGAAAGCGCCGTGGTGCTTTCCCCGACAATTCGGGTGCGGCCCAGCCCAAGACGCGGCCGGCGGACAATGCAACACCGGATTTCTCGACAACAGCTGGATCTCCGCAGCTCATTTGTGCGGCGGGGAAGCAACATGGGGCGGCAGACAACAATGAAAATTCTTCTTCTCGCAACGGCCTTCATTCTCGCGCCGCTCGGTGTGGCGTGTGCGGCTGATATCAATGAGGTTTCGCCTGTTGCATCCGGCTACGACTGGTCCGGACTCTATGCCGGCGTCGACATCGGCTACGCGGCCGGAAAATCCAATCTGTTCATCGCCGGCGGCGGACTGGGCGGGGCCACCGATCTCAACGTTGGCGTCGATCCGAACGGATTTATCGGCGGCGTCCATATCGGCGCGAATTACCAGATGGAGAACAGCTTCGTGATCGGCGCCGAGGCCGACATTGCGTATGGCAACATAGATGGGCTGACGGCCCTCGACGCCGGCGGCGGCGGCGTCACCACGTTGCTCAAGAGCGAACTCAAATGGTCCGGGTCGGCGCGGCTGCGGGCCGGCTATGCTTTCGATCGGACCTTGCCCTACATCACTGCAGGCGTCGCTGCGGCCAAGTATGAGCTTATTGCGGTCAGCGCCGGTGGCCCTGCCGCCGAAGTAACGCTCCACAGCGACAGCCATGTCGGCTGGACGGTTGGCGCCGGCATCGAGCACGCCTTCACCGACAGGTGGATCGCTCGAGCTGAGTATCGCTACTCGGACTTCGGCAGCCAGGACCTCTCGGTGGCCGCCGGCCTGCCCACGGAAACCCATGTCGACCTCCAGACACAGGATATCCGGGTCGGGCTCAGCTACAAGTTCTGATCCGCTGAAGCTGCTGATCTCCCCCTTGAGGGGGGGTGAGGAGTGGTCCGCGCAGCGGACGGAAAGCCAATCGCTTGGCTTTCCGAACGACGAACGCCTGGAACGGAAGCGAAGGGCCGGGTCCGGCAGGCCAGAGGGGGCGGTCCGGCTGGGCTCGGCCTGCTGTTGCGGATGACGTTGGCGCTTTACGCGCGGCGACCCCTCTGTCGTCTCCGTGGCGCTTTGTTCTTGATCTCACGGTTAGTGGCACGCGAATAGGCGTCGAGCGGAGCCGCAGGGTCAGCGCCGGGCGAGGGGGGGACGGCACAGACATCGGCGATCCTTGATGCTTGTCCATGAAATCCGCGAAGTCCAGAAGGATGCGGGCCGCGGGGCTCATGAACCGGGCAAGTTCCTTATTGTTTGTCTTGTCGTAGATAGACCCTGCCGAGGAAGGCCGGCTCGCCGGAGCGCCGGCCGCCCAATGAGCCTGCCACCAGCACGACAAGCGTCAGCAAGTACGGCAAAGTCATCATGAGATAGACAGGAACGTCGGCGCCTATGGCTTGTAGTCTAGGCACAAGCGCATCCGCGCTTCCGAAAAGAAGCGCACCCCAGAGAGCTCGAGCCGCGTTCCAGCGCGAAAAGATGACGAGCGCAACGGCAATCCAGCCGCGCGACGCGACCATTCCCTCCACCCAGACATGACTTGTGGCGACTGAGAGATAGGCTCCGGCGAGACCACAAAACAGCCCGGACGCCAGGACAGCCCCGAACTGAACCAGTTGCACGTCGATACCCGCGACATCCGCGGCGGCCGGGTTTTCCCCGACGGACCTCAACCTGAGGCCATGTCGGCTTTTGGAAAGCCACCACCAGAGCGCGCCGACCAGGATCGGCAGCGCCAGCGTAACCGGGTCCTGCACCGCGAAAATGCGGCCGAATGCCGAACCGCGGTCTATCCCGAAGAGGTCGCCAAGTGTGGAAATGCCAGAAAAGGTCTTCTGCACGTAGGGTCGCCCCACGACCCCGGTGATGCCCAGTCCGATTGCGACGACGGCTAGGCCGGCGAGCGTATGATTGGCGCGCAAGGCGACTGTCGATATTCCAAACAGCAGAGCGAGAGCCATCGCGGCCGCTGAGCCGGCGGCAAGACCAACCCAAGGATCGGCTCCGGAAAGCACCGTCATCGCGCCGGTCATGGCACTGATCGCCATGAGCCCTTCCGCTCCAAGATTGAGAACGCCGGCTCTTTCGCAGATAATGAGGCCGAGGCTCGCCAGCAGCAACGGTGCCGCATAGCTCGGAATGATGGCAATCCAGCCGATCAGAAAATCCATGCAACTGTCCCTTCCTAGTTCTTGGGCCGTTTGAGCGAATAGGAGCTGAAGAACTGCGCCATCAAAATCGACATCAGTACCGCGCCTTGCATCAGCACGATCATCGCTTCGGAGATCGAATAGAAAACCTTCAGGACATTCCCGGCGGTGAACACCGCGCCGAGCGCGAAAGAGATCACGACCACCCACAATGGCTTCGCGCGGGCCAGGTAGGCGATCACGATCGCGCTGAAGAGATAGCCGTTGCCGACGGACTGGTTGAGGCGGTGCTCCGTCCCCGCCACGATCATCATGCCGGCAACGCCTGAGAGAGCGCCGGAGAGCAGCACGAGCCCCACGGCTATGCTGAGCACCGGCAGGCCCGTGGCGAGCGCGGCCTTGGCGTTGAAACCTACAGCATCCGCGTAGAAGCCGACCCGGCTGTGTTCCATGACGAACCAGATGGACAATGCGATAACGGCGACCAGGAAGATTCCGGCATGCAACTGCCCCCATCCCAGAACGAGAAACCAGCTCGCCTCGGGAAAGGTGGCGGTCACGGGAAAGCTGTTGGAAGGGTCTCTCCAGACCCCGAACAGAAGATGCTGCACGAGCAGAAACGCGACGCTTCCCAGCAGCAGGGTCGAAATAACCTCGTTAACGCCCCACTTGAGTTTCAGAAAAAGCGGAATCGCAATCCAGGCGGCTCCCGCAAGCGCCGCCAGAACGAACATCGTCGGCAACCTCAGCACTTCAGGCCCGCTGCCGTTCAGCGCCACCCAGGTTGACGCGATCGCGCCGAGCCATAGCTGGCCCTCCACGCCGATGTTCCAAAACCGCACACGCATGGCAACGCCGGAGGCGAGGCCGACTAGCACCAACGGTAAAGCGGCCGTCGCCGTCTGGGAGAGGCCGTCCGAGGTCAGAAAAGTTGCAATCAGGAACTCATCCACAAGAGCGCTTGCCGGCACGCCCGCATGCACGAGCAGCACCGCCGAAACCGTCAGCCCGACCAACAGTCCGCCAACATAACTGAGACTGGTCAACAAGAAGCCGGGATTTTGCCTGCGAACAAGGAAAGCTGTGTCAAGCATGGCCTGCTAAAAGGCCTCCTATCCATTCAGGCGTGACGTCGCCGGTCTGACGGCAGCCGGCGATCCTTCCTCTGTTCATGACGGCCACCCGATGGGACAGGGACATGACCTCCTGGAGATCCTCGCTGATCAGAAGGCAAGCCGCGCCGGCTTCCACAGCTCTGCGGATCGCCGATCGGACGAACTCGGCCGCTTTCATGTCCAGCCCGCGAGAAGGGGAATGCGCTATGAGAACCTTCAGGCCGTGATCGAGCTCCCGCGCGAGCAACACTTTCTGCGCGTTTCCTCCCGAGAGCAAAGAGGCCGGCCGTTCCGGCGTCGCGCCGCGGATATCGAACGCATCGATGGCCTCGGCGGCCTTCTCGCGCATCGCCCGCCGGCTCAGGAGAAACGGGCCGCCGAAGCTACCGCTGGCGACGGTCGTGAGCGCGAGATTGTCGGCAATGGAAAGCTCCCGGATCAACCCGCTGTCAAAGCGGTCGGAGGGGATGACGCGCAAGCCGGCCTCGCGGCGCTGGTCTGGCTTGGCGGTGGATATGTCCTGGCCATCCAGTACGATCGCGCCGGCGCCGGCACGGTCGAGTCCGAGAAGGCAGGCAACGAGTTCCTCCTGCCCGTTCCCGCCGACGCCGGCGATGCCAAGGATTTCGCCTACATGCAGCTCGAACCCGAGATCGTTCAGGCTTTGCCCGTGAGCGGTCGCCCGTGCGGAAAGCCTTTCCACGCTCAGACACACATCACCCGGCCGAGATAACGGCCTGCCCGCAACCGTCAAGGCATCGCCGACCATCAACCGCGCCACCTCCGCTTCGGTGACGTTCGCAACCCGCGCACCCTCAAGTACGGTCTCGCCGTGCCGCATGACCGTTACCCGGTCGCAGAAAGCGGCAACCTCCCGGAACTTGTGCGTGATCAGAACCACGGCGTGACCTTGCCTCGACAATCGTTGGGCAAAAGAGAGGAGCGTGCGCGCTTCCTCGTCGGTCAGCACCGCCGTCGGTTCGTCCATGACCAGAATTCGGGCGCCCAGAAGCATGACCTTGATGATCTCGGCGCGCTGGCGTTCGGCGATCGAAAGATTCGCTACCAGCTTGTGCGGATCGACGGGCAGGCCGATCTCGCTCGACTTGGCGGAAACGATCGCCGCCGCATCGGTCAGCGTTTTCACAGCAGCCTTGCGGCCGAAGCCGAGGAGAACATTTTCGGCAACCGTAAAACTCTCGACCAGCCGGAAATGCTGATGGACCATGCCGAGACCGGCGGCGGCGGCTTCCAGCGGGCTGCGCAAACTGATCGCTTCGCCGTCGATCGATTGGTCGCCCCCGTCTGCTACATAGACGCCGGCCGCCACGTTCATCAAAGTGGACTTGCCTGCACCGTTCTCACCGACAATGGCATGCACCTCCCCCCATTCGAGACAGAAGGACGCATCGCGGAGCGCGGCTTTGCCGTCAAACGACTTGCCTATGCCGCGCATCAACAGAGCCGCCGGCGTGCCCAGCGGTCGTCGCATGTCGCCCGCTTGCTGAAGCGCCGTCGTCATTACTTCGCCGGCATGGTGCCGATGACACCGTCGACGAAATAGTCCATCGACCAGAGC
>NZ_RZPI01001309.1:0-236 GCF_003998715.1 Mesorhizobium sp. M7A.F.Ca.CA.002.15.2.1 | reverse complement strand
GGACGAAGCTGTTGCCGGAGGAGGCTGAGATGGCATGGTAGGACTGGGCGAGGTCGAGCCCGCCTTGTTTGGCCAACATCAGCGCCTCGCCGGCGGCGACGAGATGGATGAAGGCGAGCATGTTGGTGATCACCTTGATCACCGCCGCCGAGCCGACCGGACCCATCAGGAACGACTTTGCGCACATCGCCTCGATGGCCGGCCGATGACGTTCGTAGAGCGCTGGATCGCCGCCG
>NZ_RZPI01001308.1:0-244 GCF_003998715.1 Mesorhizobium sp. M7A.F.Ca.CA.002.15.2.1 | reverse complement strand
GTGATGTCGCCCTTGTCGGTGGTGATCGTGGTGACGCCATGCGAGGCGTCCGACAGCGTCGCCGTGAACACGTAGTTGGCGACCGCGCCCTCGGCGACCGTCGAGGCGCTCAGGTTGACCGTCGCGTCGGTGGTGGTGTCGGTGACGTTGGCCGTCGCCGTGCCGGTGCCGATCACCAGGTGCTCGAAGTTGCCGCCCGCGGTGGCGGTGATGTTGGCGGTCAGGCTCGATGCGTCGTTGTAGA
>NZ_RZPI01001307.1:0-378 GCF_003998715.1 Mesorhizobium sp. M7A.F.Ca.CA.002.15.2.1 | reverse complement strand
GGCCAGATCCTCGCCCGCGCGGGAAGCCGACACACCCCCCAGCGGAATGGAGCGCGAGCCGCCGGTGCCGCCGCCGGCCTTCAATTCATCGGTATCGCCCTGGCGGACATGGATTTTGTCGATGTCGAGATTGAGCTTTTCCGACAGGAACTGCGCATAGGCGGTGGCGTGTCCCTGTCCGTTGGTCTGGGTGCCGATCTTCAGCGTCACCGTGCCGTCGCCATTGAGTTCGACGAAGGCCGGCTCCGAGCCCGGAAAGGCACAGGCCTCGATATAGGTCGCCATGCCGAGACCGCGGATTTTTCCGCCGGCCTTCGACTGCGCCAGCCGCTCCGGAAACGCTTTCCATTCGGATTGCTCAATGGCGCGCTCCATATG
>NZ_RZPI01001306.1:0-380 GCF_003998715.1 Mesorhizobium sp. M7A.F.Ca.CA.002.15.2.1 | reverse complement strand
GTTCAAGGGCGATTTCTATGCCATCGACCCGTTGCTGTTCAGCCCGGCTGAAGTGATCGTGACAGCGATCGAAACCGGCGATACTTTTCGCGCCGGTCGGCGTGATCTGAAGATGCTCGAACGGAGTCTCGGCTAGGGCATGGCGGTGCAAAGGGATTCGTCTGTCATTCGCCCGCCCGGCGACTGCCTTCCGTGCAGCCCTGCCGCGGACGCTGCCATGAGGGCCTGGAATCGCTCGCGCCGCCGACATTCCCGCACCCGAGAGGCCACATGATCCCTCGCATCCTGATCGTCAGCGACAAAGTGGACACCGGCTCCAACGGCCTGGCGGCAGGACTTGGTCGGGGGGGCGCCGCCGTTACAGCCGTGCCGCTGGCGGC
>NZ_RZPI01001305.1:0-383 GCF_003998715.1 Mesorhizobium sp. M7A.F.Ca.CA.002.15.2.1 | reverse complement strand
GAATAGGGGAATAGGGGAGGCTATTCGGCTGTAAGTTTACGGATGAGAAGTCGAAGAAGCTTTCCCACACTTTCGGTACTCGCCAACAATGGGCCGGACGTCGCTTTCGGCGCGATGCCAATACGTTCAGCAATCAGAAGCTGAGTTTCCAGTTCCTTCAATGATCCTTGGGCAATACGGAGAAACTGCAGATAGGAGCCTCGAATTTCCCTGCCATACCCCTCGGCTATGTTCGCCGGCACCGACGTTGCAGAGCGCCGCACTTGGCTGGTCAGTCCATAAAGTTCTTCTTTGGGCCAGGATTTCGTAGCACCGTAGACCGCCACCGCAAGATCCATCGCCTGCTCCCAAACCAGCAAGTCCTTGTAGGACCCTGTTTTTTC
>NZ_RZPI01001304.1:0-383 GCF_003998715.1 Mesorhizobium sp. M7A.F.Ca.CA.002.15.2.1 | reverse complement strand
CCCTCCAATGGCCGAAGCCGAGCGTCCTTAGCCTTCGATTGCGGCAAGATGCAACGTGTTCCCGGCCTCAACTTGTGTATCGCGCCTGCAACATCGCTGGCGGCAGGATTTGAGGCTACTGTGTCGGCGGCTGCAAAGTTCAGCTGCGAGGCTGCAGCAGCGCCAAGACGGCGGTCGATGCGGCAAGGATAGCAGTCAGAGTCAAAGGTCCAGTCGCGCCATAGGTGTCCACGACATAGCCGCCGACAACCGCGCCGATGGTGATGGCAATTTGGAAAGAGGTGACCATCAGGCTGCCCGCTGCCTCCAGCGCATCAGGCGCCGCGCGCGACATATTGGTCGGCAGCACCACCGGCGCCATGCCAAAGGCGAAACCCCACAGC
>NZ_RZPI01001303.1:0-384 GCF_003998715.1 Mesorhizobium sp. M7A.F.Ca.CA.002.15.2.1 | reverse complement strand
GCGTAGCGCTGGTTGTTTTCGGCGCGCTTGAAATAGGGCAGCACGTCGCGATAGCCCCAGCCGGCGAGGCCTTCTTCCTTCTCCCAGGCGTCGTAGTCGCGGGCATTGCCGCGCGTGTAGATCTGCGCGTTGATGGACGAGCCGCCGCCGACGACCTTGGCCTGCGTGTACCAGAAGACGCGGTCCTTCATGTGCTTTTGCGGCACGGTCGACCAACCCCAGGAAGCAATGCCTTTGGTCATCTTGGCGAAGCCCGCCGGCATGTGGATGTAGGGGTGCCAGTCCTTGCCGCCGGCTTCCAGCAGCAGGACCGAATTGCTGGGATCTTCGCTCAGCCGGTTGGCCATAACGCAGCCGGCAGGACCGGCGCCCACGATGATATAG
>NZ_RZPI01001302.1:0-386 GCF_003998715.1 Mesorhizobium sp. M7A.F.Ca.CA.002.15.2.1 | reverse complement strand
CGGTGGCGCGCAGGCGCGCCACCGTGCACTGGCGCAGGAAACGCAGGCTCCAGGCGAGGAAATAGGGATCGAGGCGCAACCTGACCTTGATGCCGAGATCATGGTTGTAGAGCCCGCGCAGGAAGGTCTTCAAAGCCGCCGGCGAGGCCCAGGCGGTGGCGTCACCCGGTGACACCAGGCCGGCATTGGACTGGCTGGTGCCTTGTGCCGCCGCCGGATGGCGCTCGATCACCGTCACCTCATGGCCGTCGCTGGCCAGATAATAGGCGGCCGCCGTACCGACGACACCGGCCCCGAGCACCGTTATTTTCATGCCATCCCCCCAAGATCTCCTCGCGGCGCCGCGCGTCCGCGCCTTGCCGCGAACGCCTTCAATAGCGCTTCAC
>NZ_RZPI01001301.1:0-389 GCF_003998715.1 Mesorhizobium sp. M7A.F.Ca.CA.002.15.2.1 | reverse complement strand
CCGTTGAAGCGCAAGAGCGGCACGCACAATTCGATCATCTTCGCCGACGGCGGCAAGATCATCGCCGAACGCTACAAGCTCGATCTGCCGAACTACGGCGAGTTCGACGAGAAGCGCGTCTTCCAGGCCGGACCCGAGATCCAGGGGCCGGTCAATTTCCGCGGCGTGCGCATCGGAATTCCGATCTGCGAGGACATCTGGGGCGATGTCGATATCTGCGAGACGCTGGCCGAAAGCGGGGCGGAAATCCTGCTGGTGCCGAACGGCTCACCCTATTATCGCGCCAAGATCGATGTCCGCCACCAGGTCGTCATCCGCCAGGTCATCGAATGCGGGCTGCCGATGATCTATGCCAACCAGCTCGGCGGCCAGGACGAGCTGATCTTCGA
>NZ_RZPI01001300.1:0-390 GCF_003998715.1 Mesorhizobium sp. M7A.F.Ca.CA.002.15.2.1 | reverse complement strand
GTTCGGGGCTGCAATGGGCGACGGTGCGCAATCTGCTGCTTGCCTGGGTGCTGACGCTGCCGTGCTCGATCACGCTGGCCTTCGTGCTGTTCATCATCTTCCGCCAGGTGTTCTGAGCCGAGCGTAAGCTTCCGAACAAAAGGCAGCGCCGGGTGACCGGCGCTGCCTTTTTTCTTTAAGTGAGCACTGCGTTCAAGGGGTGAAGACGTATTCGTTTCTGTTGACGTGGAACATGCCTAGGAAATTGCCGAAACGCCTTTCGCTTCGTCATCCTGTGGCGGAGCAGGGAGCGAAGCGACGCGGCGCAGACCATAGGATCCATGCCGCGACTCCTGAGCGTTGCCGCGGTGCAGAATTCTGCTCCGCTGCACTCCGTGGCAAAGGTCACGG
>NZ_RZPI01000012.1:0-25314 GCF_003998715.1 Mesorhizobium sp. M7A.F.Ca.CA.002.15.2.1 | reverse complement strand
GTGGAATGCTTCAGCCAGACCATTTGCCAGCATCGTCTCCCGGACGTCATGTGTGAGCTTCTTTGTCAGCGCAAGGCGAACACGGATCTCCTAGCAGGCCGTTGAAGAAGTGTCCCGTTTGGCCTTGAGGATTGCCTCGTCGCCGTTGTGATAGAAGGTGATGTCGATGGAGCCGTCGTCGAGCAGTTCAGCATGGCCGTCGCCTGTGACCTCGTCCATTTCGTCGAATCCGACCCATGTGAAGAAGACCGTCGACGGGCCGTAGCCGAGTTCGAGGGTTAGATGAGCCAAACGCCAGTGGGGCGTCCTGGGGACGACGCGCGCGAGATTCTGGTCGTGGTGGCCAGCCCAATACGATGTGAGAAGTTGCTGCCGGTGCGGGTACCGGAGGTCGCCGATAGTGACAGCCGATGTTCGACAGCGGCAAGGACATGCTCAGCCGTCAACGCGCCGAGGGCTTGGCCGGGAATGGTGGTGATGGAACCAATCCAGAAAGCGGCGGCTGCCCAGGAGAACGCCTTCGCGGGACTTTGACTCCAGTCCGCACACCCTGCTCAGATAGTCCGAAAAAGAGGTCAGAAGCGGAGCATCCGGATTATTATCTACACTGGGAACAGAAGCATGGAAGCGTTCTGGAGCCACTCGCCGCGCGTTTACCAGTGCCGACACTGCTCCAAGCTGACTATCTGCCATGACCACCTGCCGAACGTAGTCCGTTGATGCCACCGGTACCCTTCGCGGTCTGCTCCAGCGGGAAGATCGGGTCTGATCGACCCTGCTGACCTGTGCGGCGGCCTCTCTCGCTAGGGCGTCCCCCTTCCTGTCGTCCTCCTCCGCCGCTTTCGGCTGCTTTCGGCCCGCCGCCCTCGCCAAGGCGTCGTAGTCGGTAAGCGCGTCCTCCGTCTCCTTTAGGGGCTTCATCGCGTGACTAGAGTTTAGCGCGTGTTTGTAGGCGGCGGACCGAATGGTCGTCGAAATGCCACTCAGCGCCACCGCAAGATGCCCTAGGGCTTCCGCCTCATGATCTGACAGCGGCACGTCACGATTAGAGCCGATTGCCCTGCCTTCTTCCAGTTTCACAATGTTTGTAGTCATTTCCTGCTCCATCGCGTTGACTGAGATACGATGGAGACGGAAGTGGAGAACAAATTTTTACAAGCAACTAAGATGATATTCTCGTCAACGGGACAATAGTGGACGTTGAGGGCGGCGAACAGGGTGGTGGTGCCGTTGCGCTTGTAGTCGTGCCTCATCGTACCGAGCCGCCCCTTCTTCATCGGCAGGCCGGGTGGGTGCGGTCGAGCGCCGGATCTGGCTCTTTTCATCGACCGACAGAACGATGGCATGGGCCGGCGCATCGAGATAGAGGCCGACGACGGCGCGCAACTTGTCGACGAACTTCGGATCATTGGAGAGCTTGAACCTGGCGCCAGCGGTGGGGTGCGAGACCATGCGCCTTCCAGATGCGCCTGACGGCGCTGGCGCTGATTGCGGCGGCTTGCGCCATCATGTCGGCGGTCCAGTGGGTCCTCTCGCCCGGCGGATCGGCAAGCGTCAGTGCCACGACGCGCTCGCCGACATCGGGACCGAGCGGCGGAATGCGCCACTGTCGCGTCTTGTCGCGCAGCAGCCCGTCACAGCCTTCCGCGGCAAAGCGCTCCTGCCAGCGCCAGACGTCGGTCTTCGACTTGCCGATGCGGCGCATGACCTCGCCGGTGCCGACGCCGTCGGCGGGCAAAAGCACTATCTCGGCGCGCCAGACATGCTTTTGCGGGGCGTTGCGATCCCTGATCAGCGCCGTCAGACGGACGCGATCGGCCGACGAAACGGTGAACGATCTTCCTGTGCGCATGCGCCAGACTCGCACGCGCAGGCCAGAAAGGGAATCTCTGATTGGACTCCTATGTCAGGCGGGAACCACTAGACGCCGAGACCGCCGATGCAGACATGTTTGGTGTCGAGATAATCCACGATGCCCTGGAGGCCGCCTTCCTTGCCGAGGCCCGATTCCTTGACGCCGCGGAACGGCACCTCCGGCGTGGTGATCAGGCCTTCATTGACGCCGGTACTTCAGTCCTTCCATCACGCGGAAGGCGCGACCGAGATCGCCGGTGTAGAAGTAGGCCGCGAGGCCGAACTCGGTGTCGTTGGCGAGCGGCGTGCCCGACCTGAGACATGGGTGACGTTTTGTACCGGACACGGATGAAGTGCACCCCTCGGGTGAGCGTTTGCTCGATAATATCCACTGAAGTGAAGCAGTCGGTCTTAATGCTGGAACTCATGCCACCCGACCGACCCGGGAATTCGCAGCAGCGGCGCCGTCGAGTGCAGAACGAATGCCGTCAACCAAGGGGTCGATCTCGCTTTCGGTGATTATATAGGGCGGACAGATTCCAAGCACTTCTCCCATATTGCGGATCATGACGCCGTGCTCGCGGCACCGCCGCTCGACATCGCCGATCCTCAGCTCGGGCGCGAAGACGCGACGGGCGCACGATCCTCGACGATCTGAACCCCCGCGATGAAGCCGCGGCCGCGGGCTTCACCGACAAGCGGATGGTCGCCGAGCGCGTCCGCGAGGGCTCCATGCAAGTGATCGCCGAGACGACGCGCCTGGGTCACGAAATCGATCTCGCTGTAGATCCTGATCGCCTCGGCGGCGACGGCCGCTATCACCGGATGACCGGAGTAGGTGAAACCGTGACCGAACACGCCGACCTTGTGGGCCTCGTCAGCGGCGCATTGATAAATCTTGTCGAGATAATGACGCCGCCAATGGGCAGGTGACCGGATGAAAGCCCCCCGGCGATCGAGAGCATGTCCGGTTCCATCCCAAATGTCTGGCTACCAAACCAGTTCCCGGTGCCTCCGAAGCCGCAGACCACCTCGTCGGACAGCATGAGGATAATTTCTCACTTTCTTGCGAAGATCGGGGGTGTCCACGGTCATTCGTATTACGCGAGATCCGCGAGGCCAAAAACCATCATACCAGAGAGGCGAAACTGCTATCTAGGTGTTTAGATGCAAGAAATTAATCCTGCATTGTTCCCGCACCAGGAACACCCGAGAGGATACCAAGCAGTATTGAACCTTGTTGAAAATGCTCTCGGCGCGCTGGGCGTTATAATTTCTCGAAGGCGATCACAAGGACGTCGCGATAAGCGTACGGCATTTTCAGGTTTTCGGCCACAATCGACGATACATCGTGAAAGGTTTCGCGGTCGTTGCAGATCACAAAATCATTCGGGGAGTTCATTTCGACCTCGCCGAGGAACTCCTTTGAGGCGTCGGTGATCATGCTCATGCCGCCGGTGACGTTGACCCGCCCAATCATATAGCAAGCAATGAAGTCCACCCCGTCCTGGTGAAGGCCCTCGGGTGCCGGTTTGCCATTTACACCATCGCGCGCGACAATCCGGTAGGGATGGATCTTGATATTCCAACGATCATGTCGGGCGGCTTCACATAGAATTCTGCAGAAACCTGTCAGAATCTTTTCTAAGACGGGATGGTCTATAAAGGAGTTTTCAAGGGGCTCGAAGTGGCGCTTGAAGCCGCCATTCAGATGATTGACACTTTTTGATTGTTCGTAGGGGGCGTGGGGTAGGAGCCTAAAGATTCCGTCAGTCGCGTCATATTCAAAAGCGCTATAGCGCCGGTAACGATATGTTCCGCCGTCACGCATGTATTCATCGAGAAGAAGTCGATTCCAATGGTCAGCAAAGTTCTTCCAGGCTGCATCAATTTCGATGCCAAAGCAGGCTTCGGCGCGCTCGCCTTTTGAAAACCACCATCCATTTGTCACCAGACCGTCAGTGCATTGTTGACTGAGGTTGGCCGGCGCCTGGGGTGCGTTGTTTTCCACGGGTGTCTCCCTTTTGGTGACTTGGCGAGGACGGAACGCTTTGGACAACGCTATGTGGGTTGCGGCTTGGTATTCCCAAAGGTCGCGGTCCCTAATGTATCTCGGCGTCCTGGCTCGGATCGACCGAGGTAAAAAGCGTGTGTGATCGACTATGTAGCTGACGCTCCCGCTAACGCCCTCGAGGGCGGATGCAATGGCCCGTTCGCACATCTGGTGAATAGTACTGCCCCATGCACCTGAAACCGCCTCTTGGGACCAGGCTTGCTCAAGCCCTTGCTTCAAAACGATTGATGCCACGTCAAGAGAAGCGGTTTCGAGGTGACGCAGCGCGTCGAAGATAATGGCCGCGGCAGGGGCCTCGCGGACTTCGAGAACCTTTTGGCCGGTTGTGATGTGTTCAAGCCCGACAAAGCGGCCGTGCCCGAATTTGCCGACCGTGTTATTCAGGAACGGGATTGCGTCGACCAATGCAACATCACGGTCATCAATTGACACGAGACTTCCGTCTGCAAACCCGAGTTTGATCTCTACCGGCTGCTCTGCGGGAATGTGGCGCGTCCAAGCAAATGCCTCCTCGGGGATGGAAAAGTTCTCGGGATCTTCCAAAGGCCCCGACTCGAATTCCCGACACCAGAGGTTTTCGTCCGCGCTCCACGTGCGGTCCGCCACAAAAGTCGCTCCACACTTGGACAGGTCGGAGGTCTTCTGTTGTCGGGATATCACAGAGCATTCATACGGACTGCCGAAGTTGCCGGAAAATCCTGAGCGCTTAATGCTATTGTTAAGGCGCGGAAGACTGTTTTGAGAAAGGTTTGCTGTATGAAGAACCAGCCGTGAGTTGATTGACCTAGCATGATTAACAACCAAAGATGCGATTATGGGACGGCTCAACGAACTGCTCAACGGATAGATGCCAAGGTACTTGGCGTGGGCTCGAATGGCTGATTTCACGCCTTGTTCGACAAAGGCATCCCGCCCTTCGAGGCAGACAAAGCGCGCGCCGAACATGGCTGCCGTCCGTTCCAACAAAGGCTGATCGATGCGCGTTCCGACATCCGCTGCGACAGCTTCAATGTTCGCAAAGCCAAGGCTTTGCAGCTTGTAGAGAAGATAGGTGCTGTCGAGACCGCCGCTGAACATGGTTGCAACTGGTGCGGTTCGGTCCGGAAAAGCCTCCAGATCTTCAAAACTCGAAATGCCGCCGATGGCGGGTTTGGTGGAAGCCAAGATGGGGTTCATTTGGATGTCCTGCTCTCAAACCAGATGCCAGCAAACGTCGCAGCGAGGACGAGGCCTGCGCCTATCAAGCTCGGTACTGTCAAAGGCTCATTCAGAAGAAGGTGCGCTAGAACGAAACCAAAAAAAGGTTCTGTTCCCATCAAGAAGCCAACCCGTGTCGGTGTGGATTTTCTCACTGCGGCATTTTGAATGTAGAATGCAGCGAGGGTGCAGAAGAGTGCAAGGAAGGCAACAGCGCCCCAAAACTGAAGGGTGGCCCTCACAACAAGGCCTGAAATTCCGAACTGAGCGACGGCCAAAACGAAAGTAAGTGTTGCCACCGTCGATCCTTGGATGGCCGTCAGGGCTGCAGATGAAATCTGCCGGCCGGCCAGAAGGCGTTTGGTGGAAACGACCATAACCGCTCGCAGAATCGCGGCCCCCAAGACAAGCGCGTCACCCGGGCTGAACCTGCTGATCCCGCCAGTGAGAATGCCGACACCGATGCACGCTATGGCAGCACTTGCCAAAATGCCCGTAGGTGGAAGTCGCCGTGATAGCCCATAGTCGATGCTCGGCGTGAAAATCACACAAAGCGATATGATCAAGGCCGTGTTCATTGCGCTTGTCGATGCAACGCCGTAAGTTTCAGCAATAAAGATGCAAAAAAGTATTGTTCCCAATGCGAAGCCGCGGATGAAATCGCCCCAGGAGACCAATGCGATCTCATGTCTTGCAGCCACTGCCGTAATGATCGTAGTAATCAGGAAGCGATAAAGAACAAGTATCGAAACCGGCGCGTAGAACAGTGCGCCTTTCCCGACCGGATAGCTCGCCCCCCAAACGAATGCGACTCCCAGCAAGGCTAGATCCACCGAGAAAGATGGCGTCCGTGTTTTCCTGACAGGTATTGGAGAACTTTCGAAAACGTCCACCTTCAAAGTTTCCTTTGTGTTAGCCATCCACCCCTGCTGCGAGGGTCAAACAGATCAGGTCGTTCAGCCTCTTGGGCGATCCGTGCCGCGGCGTACTTGTTTTTGGTAACGCAAGTGCCGTGCCGATTCGGAAAACCATTGCTAGACAACAACCTGGTCGCCTTGATAGTTCGGCGGTTCATGTCCATTGTTGTCAGAATGCCGACAATGACTTCAACTGCAGGGATCCTACCGGCAGGGCCTCAAGGCGAACACGCGGCTCCAAGATGCCGACACGATGGCTGGTTCAGCCATGCTTCGACAGTTGCCTGTTTTTTCAGTTCCTTTGCTGTTCGTGCGCTAACCGCAACGCTCCATACTAGTCTCGCGTGGCTGTCCCCGTGGGGTGGGCGGCAGAAAGCGATTAGGCCCGCTGAAAGAGGCGAACCGCATCCGAAGGATCGTAACCAAGAGAAGGACCTGAAGCGAGAGCGAAGGTTGCGGGAGGCCGCGGCGGGCCTAAAAGGCAATGCCGACCGCCCCAGGAAAGGCTGACAAAAACCGCAGCGGCCGACTGTCCAATAGGGTGCGCCGGGCCAGGGCGAGCCAAATGGCAGGGGCTGCCGGGGGACCCTAAGAAAAGCCTGGGTTCACGAGCACCCGGCGCGCGCCATCAGGCGGCCAGCTACTTGGAGGGCGGGTGTATCATGCCTGTTTGTCGGGCCGAACCAGATCCATGTGGCTGACGCCGAGGGCCAATGCCAGTTCATAGATCGTGATAATTGTCGGATTTCTTCGGCCTTTCTCCAAGCCGCTGATGTACTGCTGACTGAACCCGGAAATCTCCGCAAGCTGCTCCTGCGTCAGGCGCTTCCTTTGCCTGATCCTCTGCACATTCCGTCCGACCAACTTGCGCATATCCATGCACGCAAGCCAGCGGATCAGGCGGCTTGAGTTTATCAACTATAATATGTAATCCACATTTAGCAGGCACAGGGCTTCGCGGGTCCATTGGCCGGAGATAGAATTAGCGATGTTGCAGCCCAGATCGAACACGCCGTTCGCCGACGAGGTCCCCTGGTCGGACCGCATTACAGCCTACGACAAGGACCACTTTACAACCTATATGAGGCTCCTGGACGCCTCGGCCGACAACGCCACTGAAGAGGAAATGGCCAAAGTGATCCTCGGCATTGATCCGGCACGCGAACCTGAGCGCGCACGCAACGTTCTTCGCAGTCATCTCGACCGTGCAAACTGGGTGGTGACGAGCGGCTACAAGGATTTGTTCGCCAGTTGACGAAATGGGCGGTGCGGTCGCTTCGCTTCAAGCAACGAAGTCGCGCAACCGCCATGCATCGACGTATCACCACAGCGCGGATGGCCCAGCGCTTCGCTGTCTCATCATTTTGTCCTCCGCTCGCCAATGGCTGCTTCCCAGGAATGGGTGCGGCGGCGAATCATGACAGGAACGGGTCCGCCGTCTGAGCCGCACCGCATCCGAAGGGCCGGATGGACAACCTACTGAAAGCTCACAGCTGGCTAAGGGTTGCGGGACGCCGCGGCGGGCCTAGAAGGATGCGGCGCCACCTGCTGAGAAAGGCACAAAACAGAGCGAATTGCGAGAGTCTAACGACGCGCTAGGAGGCGCAGCGGAATGGTCGAGACGCCAGAGCCAAGAAAATCGGGGCTCGACCCACCGGCACACGGCACGCGCGGTGATGGGCGCGGGCGCCCACTACGTGCGCAGGCTCAACAGAATCTCACACGGATCAGCATCGAGGGCCGCAGTTACGTCGAGAAACTCAATGACATCGAGACGCCGTTCGCCACCCTCATATTTCGCCACGAAAGATTGCGGACGACCAAGCTTCTCAGCCACCTGCGCCTGCGTCAGCCCTTTGACATTGCGCAGTGAGATCAACTGGGCCAGAAACCGCTGGTGGCGGGGAGATCGAAGAGATTTGGGCATTTAGGTGAACCGGCAGGTAGAGACCGGCTCAGCGACTAATCCCCGTTTCGGATTATCCCATTTTGGGATATTCTGCCTTGGATCCAGCGATCAACATGCGAGGTTCGCGGCAGACATGAATCAATCAACGGGAACAGATAGGACTCAAAGCTCAACACTGCTCGACGAAGTCCCTTGGTCTGACCGTCTTACCGCCTACGACAGGGCGCACTTTACCATCTATATGAGGCTCCTGGACGCCTCAGCCGATGAGGCGCCCGAAGAGGAAATGGCCCAACTGATCCTCGGCATTGATCCGGCACTTGAACCGGAGCGCGCCAGGAAGGCGCTTCGTAGTCATCTCGACCGTGCGAACTGGATGGTGACGAGCGGCTACAAGGAATTGTTCGCCAGCTGACAAATTCGCAGTGCTCGGTCATAGAAGCGTTCCTGTGCCATTGGTCAGGCTGATCGGGGCCTGCACCACAGACGCGCCGGCAAAATGGACCCGGTGGCGAGCACAATTCAGTTCCCAGGAAATCGGGGTTTGGCAACTGTCCGAGCGTCTGACGTGATAGAAGGTTCCGCTCTGTCTGGATGGGTATTAGCCCGGAGCAGCACTCCATATCGTACCGGCGCTCGACGAAGGGTCCACCTCTTCGCTTTCAAGCCGCATAACCGATAGCCATCGCCCTAAGTCAAGGGTTAGAGATTACCGGCAGGCAGGTATGCAAGCGGGCCATCCTCGGAAACTATATAACCGCACGACTAGCTGTGAGCTTTCGGGAGGTTGTCCATTCGGACCGGACCGGGGAGACTGGAGTTACCAAGCTTCAGCACTCACCGGAGGGTCCGAATGAACATCCATAAGAATGCCCGTCTCACACCGCTGCGTCGAGAGGAGATGGCGCTGTCGGTGATAGAAGGCGCTTTCTCCAAAGCCCATGCGGCGCGTGTCTACGGCGTGTCGGCCAAGATCGTGGCGCGCTGGGTCGAGCGCTACAAGTCCGAAGGGCGGGCCGGCATGATCGACCGTTCCTCGCGGCCCGCCAATATGCCGCAGGCCACCGCTGCGTTGATCGCCGAGCGCATCATGGCGCTGCGGCGGCAACGTTGGACCGGCAAGCACATCGCCCATGAGGTCGGCGTCTCGCCCGCCACCGTTAGCCGGGTTCTCAAGCGTGCCGGACTGTCGCGGTTGCGGGATATCGAACCGGCCGAGCCGATCCGACGCTACGAGCGCGAGCATCCTGGCGAGATGATCCATATCGATATCAAGAAGCTCGGTCGTTTCGAGCGCATCGGTCATCGCATTACCGGCAAGCGCACCGGCAATGCCAGCTCGCGCGGCAGCAGTTGGGAGTTCGTCCATGTCTGCATCGACGACGCCTCCCGCATCGCCTTCTCGCAGATCCTGCCCGACGAGAAAAAAGAAAGCGCCATCGCCTTCCTCAAGGCGGCGGTGGCCTACTACGCCAGCCTCGGCGTCACGATAGCCCGCGTCATGACCGACAACGGCTCCTGCTACAGATCAAAGGCCTTCGCCAAGGCCTGCCGCGATCTCGGCCTCAAGCACGTCAGGACAAGACCCTATACACCCAAGACCAATGGCAAGGCCGAGCGCTTCATCCAGACAGCACTGCGCGAATGGGCTTATGCCATCGCTTATCCGACTTCAGATCACCGCGCCGCAGAGTTGCCGGTCTGGCTGCACAGATACAATTGGCACCGTCCCCACGGGAGCCTAAAGTCCAAAACACCTATCAGTCGCCTCGCTCTAACCGAGGACAACCTGTTGAGGCTCCACAACTAGCTCGTCAGCGACGACACACCCGCTCGAGCACCCATAGACTATGATCACCGGCGCGGACTGGAAGAATACGGCTGCATCGCCCGAGCCGGCGGAACAGAAGATCTCGGCATCCAGTCAACGCTCGATACAAAGCGCGCGATCGAATGGCCCGAGCACAAGGGGATCAAAAAGCTTCTCAGACAATTGAGGACCCTTCGGACCCCAAAAGGGCTATAGCCTGATTTTGGGTTCGCACGCCTAGCTTCTTCTTGGCATTGTCCAAATGAAAAGCGATCGTGCGTGGCTTGATACCCAAGATGCGGCCGGTCACCCAGGCTGAATTACCCCGCGCTGCCCACCTCAGGCACTCATATTCGCGGGATGTCAGCGAAACCCCATCCACTGTTCGATCGCTCGGCAATTTGCGGCGAACGCAACGATGAAAGCAGGCCGCCATCAGTTGAAGAGCTTGTTCGTACCGCTCAGCGACCCGAAGAAATACTGGACGAGGCTCATCGGCGGCAAAAGTAACCGCAGCGATGCGGCCGCGGAGATCGACAATTGGGATCGTCAAACCGCAGCAGATGCTGAATTGAGCCGCCTCATCGAATAGCTGCTGTTGAGCCGGCGACATTTTATCGCCTCCCAAATTCGATCCCCAGTGAAACGGGCAGCCGCCATTTCGAGCACGCAAGACCACAGGATCGAGTTTCTCATACTGATTTTCCAGATACTGTCTGGTCCAGCGGGGTGGATAGTTTGAAATTAACCTCGGTTTGCCGGAAGGCCGTGCTGGCAAGGAGAGGTAGGCAAAGAAGATTAGGTCAAGTCGTCCGGCCGCCTCAGCCATGGCATCCCGGAAATCTGCCTCATCGATACTCTGTGACAGTCTTTCAAGGAATGTCTCGAAAACAAGTGGCATGTGCCTCGTCATCGTCGCGCTCGATTCTTCCTCTTTCTGCACGCCTTCCGGCTGCGTCGTGTATGTCCCGACAAACGTGATTGAATTCGCGGGCGTCGCTGGGCTGACCGGGCTCCAGAATGCTGCCACACTTTCGATCTTCGTCGGTCATCCCAATCATGCTGGGCTCACCCGATGGGCGTCTGGCAGACGCCTCATGATCTCAACAGCTCAATCAGAGAATCTCCATGCATTAAATCATGACCGCCCCTGCACCGACCAAATCAGGAGAAATCATCCTGCGCTGACCAAAAGCCATCATTGACCCCAGCTTTTGCAGGAATTTGGGTCGGCATTAGCATAACAATTCGGATAGCCGCTCATCCCCCACCCGGGGCGCCGTGATCCGCAAAGAAGTGTTGCGATGCTTTCTTTTCTTTGATAGGCAAATCGTCTCAACAATATTAAAATGCCTTTCCTTGTGAACGGGGTGGCGTGTGAGTATCGTCCTTCTATATACCTGACGTGATAAAATTCACCGCAATGATTATGGCCCGCTGCAATGATGTAAAGGGCACGTCTAAGCTCAATCTGCATCGGAACGTGCAGATGACCTTTACCAGACCCTCGATCCCGCACGGGCCATAATGATACTGATTACGTGGGTCAAAAAGGGCGCCCTGCCGGCGGGGAGGTACACCCGCAGGGCGCGCCGCACAGAGGTCCTGGTCGTTGGGCAACAGGACAGCGGCGGCAGAACTGATTCGGTTACAAATCGTGACTGAAATAGCCCGGAGCATGCTCAAGATCAGATATCTGGAATTCAACAGTTTTGGGTCTGCTCGGCGCAGTAGCGCGCAGGGACATGCCTGCCTCCGGACTCGCTCCTTCGCGATCGCAAAATCATACGGCACCCTCGGCCTTCAGCGCGCGATAGGTGGTATCGACCGACTTTACCGTCGCGTCGACAATGATGTCGATCTCTTTTCGGGTAATGATCAGGGGGGGGGCATAACCGAGGATGTCGCCATGCGGCATGGCCCGTCCGATGACACCATTCTCAAACAGAGCAGCTGCAGTGCGCACCCCGACCTGAAGGTCGGGTTCGAATGGTATCCTTTGTTTTGGGTCCCGCATCATCTCTACGGCCGACAGGATACCCACTCCGCGAACTTCACCAACGATGGGATGTCCCGCCAGCTCGGCCTTCATCCGGTCTTGCCAATACGGTCCAACATCGCGGACATGCTCCAGAATATTTTTTTCTTTAAGCAGTCGAATATTGGCGAGCGCGGCTGCGGCACAAAGCGTGTGCCCCGAATATGTCCAGCCGTGGCCGAGTGCGCCGTGCTTCTCAGTTCCTTGTTCCAAAACCGACCAGACACGGTCGCCAATGATTGACCCGGAGATGGGGAGGTAGGCGGAACTCAAACCCTTTGCGATGGTCACGAAATCCGGACGCATGTTATACAGGTGGGAACCGAACTTCTCGCCGGTTCGCGCGAAGCCACAGACCACTTCATCCGCGATTAGAAGGATATCGTATTTGTCGAGCACCGCTTGAATGGACGTCCAGTACCCTTTGGGGGGCGGCACAATACCTCCTGTCCCAAGTACCGGCTCTCCGATAAAAGCTGCAACCGTTTCCGGTCCTTCGGCCAGGATCAAGGCTTCAAGCTCATCGGCACAGCGCCGGGAGAACGCTTCCTCGCTCTCCTCGACACGCGCCTGGCGGTAATAGTGCGGCGTGGTTGTATGGCGCACCAAATCCAGAGGCAGGTCGAAGAAATTGTGAAAGAAGGGAAGGCCAGTTAGGCTACCCGTGACCAATCCAGACCCGTGATAGCCGCGATTTCGCGAGATGATCTTTTTCTTTTCGGGCCGGCCAAGAATGTTATTATAGTACCAGACCAGCTTGATGTTGGTTTCGTTGGCATCGGAACCGGAGAGGCCGAAATAGACCCTTCGCATGTTCTGACCGAAATACTCGACCACGGCCTCTGCCAACAGGGCGACCGGCTCCGTACCTTGGCTGGCATAGACGTGCGCGAACGGCAATTCGTGTGCTTGCCTGGCAATGGCCTCGGCGATCTCCGTGCATCCATATCCCATGTTGACGCAGTAGAGTCCTCCGAAACCGTCGAGGCTCCTTCGGCCTTCGGTGTCCCAGATATAGACGCCTTCCGCACCGGCCATAATCCTATTTGGCGTTTCGCCTCGGCTGTGCTTGGCCAGATGCGTAGAAGGATGGAAGACGAAGCTTCTATCCTTCTCCCGGAGTTGCTCGGTTCCCAGATTGCTCAAGCGCATGTCCCTCTCCTCGCGATAAATTGGCGGAGGGCACTCGGCCAGCCACCTGTTTAGCAAATAGCATACCGGAAACGTCCCTTGAGTTTCTCGGGAATGCAGGTTATTCGCCGTGAAATTCGCGGGATCGGCCCGAATTGCCGTGAAAACTAAGGCGTCACCTTCGCCTTAGCCGAGGGTCGGGGGCGCGTCCTGCAAACACGAACAGCTTACGACGCGCATGCGCCCAGCATAGTGCCCGATTAGCGGGCGATATTGACGGATGAATAGCGCTCGGGACGCTGTTCCCGCCGGCCGCGCGAGGCACGATAGAGCGCCGGCGGCCATGTTCCGCCGAACTGCCGGTCATCCCTTACATTCTGACGGTCCGGATCGGTCTTGCCCTTCCCAAGGGTGGTAATGAGGTGATCAGGGGCAAAGCACATTCGCCTCGATCAGCAGGCAGCGGGTTCCGTGCCGCGGCACAGGCTCCAACCTGGTTGGCCAGCGCTGAGAGGCTGAGGTCGTGCCCTCGCGCATATTGATAGCTTTGGCGGTGCGGCGGCTGGTGCTCGGCAGACTTCTCGAAGGAGCATAGCCAGAAGGTTCGGCCCGGCAAAGACGCGCGGCGAGAGCTCCTTGCCATTGACATCTTGATTCGCAGCCGACCAGCGCCGCCAAGTTCTATCGTCAGCGTGTTGCCTTTCTTGCGATCGCAAATTCGTGGTTGCTGCGCAGGGCGAGCCGAGCTGCGGCTCGCAGGAGGGGGCGAGCCGACAGAATTGCGCGGCCTGAAAAGCTGCCTCCATCAATGCTGGCCGCTCGTGCAGTCTCGAAACGCTGGATCAAGCCTCAAACATCGAACAGCCGCTCCTTTTCCTCGCGAAACCAGCGCCCTCGCGCGACATGATCTTGTCTGACGATCCGACGCTTCGAGCGGGGCTCCTCTAATAGGTTGCACATGACCTGCAGCTTTCAGCCAAACTCAGCAAATCGGACGTCGTGCTCTTCTTATCATCGCTCGGCAAGCTCGGAACACGCTGGCGGACGTTGCTAAGGCTAGTCGCCGCCAGCGGATGGCGAGGATGTTTGGGCGGCTAAGTGCTTTTAGGTGGCGATTATAAGCCGAGATCGCGATAGGTGCTTTCGCCATAGCTCCTGGCGCCATCGCCACGCTGAGCGTTTGAAAGCCGATGAAATTCGCTCGGCCAATTGGCTAGCGCGTGCTTGATGGCCTTCATCTTGAACGGCACGTGCACAACACATTTGTCCCTGATGATAGGCGGACAGCTCACATCTTGTTGCCGCGAGCCGTTAAGGTTTGCTGCGATTATCGGCAGACCTAGATCAAGAGCCAATTCCATTTCCCAGCGCACGAAGCGAAAAAGGTTTTTCGTCTTCTCACCGATCAGGACAAGTACCTGGCTCGATCCATTCATTCTGTTGCGAAGATTGCGTTTAACATAATCTTCGTCCTGTGCTCGGCTCGTCATATTGTCCAGATCGTGAGCGTTCGCGAATTCAAAACTCACATTCTCGCTGGCGTTCCACCCTTTCATAAAGCGGTATGCCCAAGCGTCTTCATCGCCGTCAAATATTACATAGGTCGGATCGCTGTATGCCATTGTTGTCTCTTAGTTGTTTTGACGAGCAACCCACTGGGTGTGCTCCCGTGAGAAAGCCAGTTCGGCTTCGTTCACCGCGGCGGAGAATGCCTCATCCGAGTTGGCGTCCGTAATAAGGTCGGCAGTCAAGCCGATCTCGTGAGCTGTCAACGTGTAAGCCGATGCCAATTCGTTAAATTTCTTGATCTGGGTCCACCCAATAAGGGAGGCGGCGATGACAATTAGCGGCTCGGTCGGCCAGCCTGGCATCGCGGGGTCAGCGATGCGTACTACGATGAACGAGAATCCCAGAGCGTATGCAAAAATACCAAGGCCCATCCAGACTTTCGCGGACCTCTTGTTCGAGCGCGCCTTCTTCTCGTACCACTTCCGTTGGTCGCAGATTCGTCTCTGCAGATATAGGTCTTTTCTTTCTTTTAGCGGGGAGTCCCTTATCGACATCATCTGGTCGGTTGTTTGGGGGGATGCTGAATCGGTGCCGCTCAACGCGCTACCAAGGTGACGATTGCTATCAAGGATACCTTCCATGAGCTTTCGAAAATCAGCTCTGGCGTCAGCGGCGCGCGCGTCATCGAACGGCTGTGCTCGCATCGCGAAGCGCCAAGTCAATGTCTTCACCGACTCTGCCAGAGCTCGAGCCTGATACCAGACCTGCTCGGGCTTTGTGACCGACCGGAAAATGAGGACTCCCATTGAGCAAAGAAATACCGCAGCATAGACACCGAAATAGGCTTTTGATGGCGACAAGTCCAAAGAGAGCACCGACGCTAAAAAAAGAAGAACGTACTCTGCCCGGATCAGGCGCAGAAACGTCGCCTGCTGCTCGTTGGATGCCACGTCGGCGCTATTATAGAGTCCAGGATATTTCATTTTTGAAGCACACCAGTCTATTTTGTGGCGGTAAATTCTTTTAGCCAGGATTTGGCAAACGTGAGGTTAGCAGTCGAGCTTACAGAGCCTATTCTTGAGCGAGGCGCGGTCCCTCTGTTCATAAACAGGAATGCAGGTCCTGTCCCATCAATGTAAGGGTATAGGCCCAAAAATTCTTGCCCGGAGAATGTTTCCGAAGAATTTTTTGCCACGGGCAGAACCGCTACCGCGGTCCGAAACCCATCGAAAAAGCCAAGCTCCCAAGGCATCCATCTGGATCCTGGAGAATTGTTTGAATGCACATAGATTAGCGTCTTTGACTGCCTCATACGGGTCCGCAGCAACTCGGCGGTGGCCGAGGAGACTTTTGTGCGGTCCAGTTGTGAATCTTCGACCCAATCTACGTAAGCAGTGAACCCAAGCTCCTCGAAAATTCGCTTCACACCGAGAACGATCTCTGCGTCCTTGAAAGAATGTGACAGAAAAACGTCGAATGACGATCTGGCTGTAGCTGCGGCCGTCTCTTCCTTTAGAACGATCGATGCGGCTCTATGTCCTCGACTGGCATTCGCAACTCTTTTCAGCTCTGCCTCGGTCAGTAGCACTATTCAAATCCCCCCATGATCTGTTCGCAATCTATGAACTTGACGCCCATTCGATTAAGCGACCCTTGTCTTGTGAAAACTGGCACCATGCTCTCCAGCCGGTAGCGCAACCTCCACCTTCTCAAAGACCACGTCGGGTGGCAGGAGTGACCGGCCTTGTCACCCACCTACGCGATCCCGGCACAGCCATGCTCCTCGCTTAGAAGGCTGCGGAGACCAGCAATGTCAAACAGGACAGACGATCTCCTAATCTCGAACAGCAACGAACTTAGGACGTAAAAACGCGATCTCCGAATGTCCGCAGGCGTCGAGGGCCGGGTTGGTCGCCAAGGCCGAGCGGGCCAGCTTGCACTCCCGCTACCCGTCGGCTTGCCAAACCCTCGCTGTAGATTTCGCCCCCTACACGGATGCGCTGACCGCGACTAAGCTCAATCGCCACTGATCGCCAATCCAGGGCGAAAGTTCCCCCCTTGAAGTAGCGGTAGAGGCATTTTTCGGCACTTCGCATCTTAGATATGGACGCCTCCTCAACCAGGCACGATCCGGTTTGGCTTCTCGCCGTAACCGTGCTGGGCAAGTGCGTCCGATGGCTGCTTCGATCCTCTCCTGGAATAGATCGGTTCCAGATTGCTCAAGCGCATCGTCCTTGCTCGCGATCAACTGGCGGATAGCGCTCGGCCACCTTTTTCCAGCAATTAGTATACCGCAAATGTCCCTTGAGTTTCGTCGGAATGGGTGCCTTTTGCCGACGAATCTACGGGATCCGTGCCAAACGCCGTTGAAACTTAGCTTTTGGGTTACCGTTGCCTCAGGGCGGACAAAGGTATCGGTGAATTGGACTTCACTGGTTTCGTGACGACAAGGCTATAGTATTGATCAATCCCCAAGCCTGCCTGCAGCAGTCCCTCCATGAAATCCTGATAGGCGGCCATAGAACGAGATGCGACCCGCATCAGATAATCCACGCGCCCCCCAATTGCCCAGCAGTCCAGGATTTCCGGAATGTCTTGGATAGCAGTTTCGAAGTGTCGTTGGTCCTCAAGACGATGACGATCCAGCACGACCTCCACCATCACAAAGATCATGCCGCCGATGAGGGCAGGACTCAGCCGCGCATAAAATCCCTCAATAATCCCCGCGGCCTTGAGTGCTCGGAGCCGCTCCGAACAGGCGGACGCCGAAAGATGAACTCGTTTTGCAAGCTCACTTTTTGAAATCCGACCGTCTGCCTGAATTTCGGAGAGGATCCGCAGGTCCCAACTGTCGAGTTGCACGGGATCGGGTTTCGACTTCATAACCTATGCTCTCAGCGATGACATCGCGTTGTGTGCCGATCAATTCTATCATCAATTGAAACGAGCGAATGTAGCAGTGGAAGGCATCCGTTCCAGGCCCGAGATGTGCCAGAATGGGGTACGAAAATCAGCTGAGGGTGAGCGATCCGCTGAGAAAAGCTGCAGAAGTAATTTGGCTATCGCCCCAACGCCCAACGGGGCAATGGTGCAGCTGGAGAGAATAGTCGGCGGCGGCGGAGACCATGATAAATAGATAACCGATTTTCTTGAATCTCGCTGCCGTACTTGATAGACGCGCGACTGCATTCGACCCTCGATCGCATGGACGGCATACTCAATGCAGTATTCACTCGCACATTCAACTATTAGGGTGAATTGAAGGCCTTGCTTGGCCGGCTCGCCGAGGCGCAGGGCACCGCAAATGCCGCTCGTCTTATGGCTTGCCCGATAATTTGGCGCTCGGGTCTGGCCGAAATCGCCCAACCGGAAAGACTCAAACACCGATGTTGCGTGCGATGCTGTCGGCTGCCATACGCTTACGCCACTCAAGAGGCCCGGAATTGTGAATGGAGTTTCCCTCAACATCGACAGCCATGACGACGGGCATGTCCTGCACATCGAATTCATAGATGGCTTCCATGCCCAGGTCTTCAAAGGCGACAATCCGCGCCGCCTTAATCGACTTTGAAATCAGGTACGCAGCGCCACCCACTGCAGCAAGGTATGGCGTTCTGTGTCTTACAATCGACGCGATGGCCGCCGGTCCCCTCTCCGCTTTGCCCACCATCGCGAAAAGGCCGGTTTCGGCGAGCACCTTGTCCGTAAAATCGTCCAAGCGGCTGGAGGTTGTTGGACCGGCGGGTCCAACGACTTCATTCCTCACTGCCCGGACGGGACCGACGTAGTAGATCACGCGGCCCCTCAGATCGACTGGGAGCGGCTTGCCGGCATCAATCAGTTCGACCATTCGTTTGTGGGCAGCGTCACGGCCCGTCAGCATCTTTCCAGAAAGCAGGAGCGTTTCACCGCAGCGCCACGATGCCGTCTCTTCCTTCGTAAGCGTATCTAAATTGACCCGCCGGACGCCGGCTGGGTTCAATTCGTCGGCTCCGATGTCGGGCCATTCGCGCAAATCGGGCGGCTGGAGGCTGATGGGTCCAGAGCCGTCCAAAGTAAACTTCAGGTGCCGGTTGGCGGCGCATTGCGGGATGAGCGCCACAGGCTTGGACGCTGCATGAGTAGGATAGGTCGCAACCTTGACGTCAACGACTGTCGTCAGACCACCAAGGCCTTGGGCGCCGATACCAAGCGCGTTGATCCGCTCATAAAGCTCAATCCGCAGCCCCTCTTCTGCGCTTGACGCCCCCCTTGCGATCAGTTCCGCCATATCTATGGGCTCGTTCATGGCCTCCTTGGCCAGCAGCATCGCCTTTTCAGCGCTACCACCGATGCCGACAGAGATCAGTCCAGGTGGACACCACCCGCTGCCAAGGGTCGAAACGGTATTGACCACCCAGTCGGAAACGGAGGCGGTGGGATTGAGGGTGGTAAAACGTGCCTTGTTCTCCGACCCGCCGCCTTTCGCGGCGATGGTGATCTCAATCTGGTTACCTTGCACCAGGTCGACATGGACAACTGCCGGTGTGTTGTCGCGGGTGTTGACCCGTCTAGCGAGGGGATCCGCAACGATCGATGCCCGAAGGGGATTGTCCGGATCGAGATAGGCTTGACGTACGCCCTCATTCACAAGATCCGCGAAACTGGCTGTTGACTTAATGCGGGCATCCATGCCGACCTTTGCGAAGACAACCACAAGTCCGGTGTCCTGACAAATCGGGCGCCGCCCAAAGGCCGCCATGCGGGAGTTCAGCAGAATCTGACCTATGGCATTCTTCGCCGACGGGCTCTGTTCTCGCGTGTATGCGTGAGAAAGAGACCGGATATAATCTGGAGGATGATAGTACGAGATGTACTGAAGGGCGTCGGCGACGCTCCTTGTGATGTCGCTACCGGCCATGGTCCGTGTTCTGTTTCCCACCGGATTTTATCCAAATGAACCGAGGCCATTGACCATTTTCAGAATCTGGAAGCTTCGCACCCCCTGCTCGCCGCCTTCATATCCATAGCCGCTTTGTTTGACTCCTCCATAAGGGGCATCAGCGGAAACCCCTTTCAGGTAATTCACACTAACAGCGCCCGCAGAAAGACCGCCCACAAGCCTCTGTTGCGTATCGGCCGCGCCAGTAAACAAGTAGGCGGCCAGACCGTACTCCGTGGCGTTGGCTTCATCGATCGCCTCTTCGATCGTATCGAAAGGAGCCACGGTGAGAATTGGTCCGAACGGCTCTTCATGAAGCACTCTCGCTTCCTTCGGTACGCCAGTCAGGATGGTTGGCGGCCAGTAAAACCCCGGTCGGTCAAGGGGGATGCCACCGGTCTCGATTTGGGCGCCGCCCTCTACCGCATCTTTGGTCAGGCGTTGCATGGCCTCGATTCGCCGCGCGTTTGCCATGGGACCCATCTGCGTTGCAGGGTCATCCGGTGGACCGATCCTGATTTTTCGGACCGCCTCCGTCATCCGGAACAGGAATTCCTCATAGCGGGATCGGGCGACAAGAATCCTGCTGGGCGCATTACAACTCTGGCCCGCGCACTCGAATTTGTATTCCGAAATAGCCGGTATCGCCGTTGCCAGGTCGGCATCTTCGCACACAATAACCGGGGAATGTCCACCGAGCTCAAGGATGCAGCGCTGCAGATTATTCGCGGCCAGTGTGGCCAGCTGTTTCCCAACAGCGGTCGACCCCGTGAACGTCAAGACTTTGACAATTGGCGAACTGAGCAGATGCCGTGATATATGCACAGGAACACCGAACACCAGGTTGACCACGCCTTCCGGTATCCCTGCTTGACGCAAAGATTCCACGACATGGACAGCCACGCTTGGCGTCTCTTCGGCCCCTTTGAGGATCACCGGGCAGCCTGCCGCCAGCGCGGGGGCGAGCTTGCGGGCGATGAGAACGGCTGGATAGTTCCACGGCGTAAAGGCAGCGACGACACCGAGGGCCTCCGGGACGATCATCCTGTTCGGACCCAACGGAATCGGGGTCGACAACTCATCGGCATGCCGGCCATTCCATTCCAGCGTTTCGACTGCGCGCGCGTACTCTCCTGTTGCTTCGGCAATCGTCTTTCCCTGTTCGGACGACAGGTCCCTGGCTGCGGCGCCAGCTTTCTCAGCCAGATTGCTGGCGGCAGAGACGAGGATCTCGCCACGCTCTTTGGCGGGGCGTGAGGACCACGCCTTGCGGCTGCGTTCTGCCGAAGCAAGAGCTTCATCCAAGTCTGGAACCGTAGCCGAGGCCACTGAGGCAAATACCTTCTCCGTCGCCGGGTTGATCACCGGCAAAGTGGCTCGGCTACCACCGGCTCGCCATTTGCCATTAATGAAGAGCTCGTAGCTCCTGGCGTGGGACATCGCGGGCTCCACTTGTGATTCTGGCCATGCGAGCGCCGTTTCAATTTTCGAAGCCGCTGAGCTCGCTTGAGCCAGTTTCATCGCGATGGTCGCAGCGGGTCAAATATCGATTAGTGCCTAAATCCATCTGGAATCCAGATCGATCTGTTCCGACAGGAAGGAAGTCATGCCGTTGTTTACAGATCGATGGTTCTCAGGTCGCGTCAGGAGCCGATGCTACCCAGCCCCGGCTCTCAATCAATTCTCTGGCGACCTTCGGAATGAGCTTGCGGACCGCAGAAACGGCCGCAGAACGCTCATCTTTGGGATTTACAGCAAGCACCACGGAGCGGGTAATTACCGGATCGACTATCTTGACCGTCCGGACCAGCCCTTGAGAGGCTTCTTTCTGAACGGCAGACGGGGCGAGAATAGAATGCGCTTTTCCCTCTACGACCATGTTGATGATCGTTGAGAGCGAGTCCACTTCAAACTTGACGTCCATCGCGCAACCGTGTTGTGCGACGACATCAGCCACCGAACGCCTGACATTGTTGTTGCGCATGGGAACCGCCAGGGGGAATGCATGCAGGTCGGCCAGAGATATCGCATCTTCAAACGGTGGCTCGCCGGACGGAACCACCAGACAAAGGTCTTCGCGCGCTAGCACAGTCATTCGCCCCACACTGTCCGCAGTGCGGTACAGAACCGCCAGATTGAAGCGTCCAGCCGCCATCCATTCCTCTAGCGGTCCCGTCATACCCTCGACCATCTTGAGGGACACCTTGGGCAGTTCGTGTCTTACCGTCTCAAGCAGCGGACCGCTCAGGACGCGAGCAGCTCCAGACGGAATGCCAATAGTCACCTCCCCGGCGGGGGAAGCGGCTGTGTTGGTCAATTCCACCTCGGTAATTCGAATTTCTTTGAGAATCGCCCGCGCCCGCTCCAGGAGTTTGGCTCCTGACGCCGTCACGCTCACGCCGGTCCTGTCGCGTATCAGCAGCTGAGTGCCGAAGCCTTCCTCCAATTGGCGCACATGCAGACTCAGCGCACTCTGGGCGACATTCAGAAAGCCAGCGGCCTTCGTGAAACTGCCTGCTTCGACCACGCCAACAAAGTATCTTAACTGCCTGATTTCCACGGGTACTCTTCCGAGGGCGGACTGCAATGATGTAATCTATCTCGAAATGTGATGGCGCGACAGCAATAATTGCAGAGCGACATGACGCCTAACTGTCGTGTCATCTCAGTGTGGTTTGACCAAAACCGTAACCTATGTGTCCAGAATGGACCCAACCCGCCGAGGCTTCAACCGGCCAACTCGGCGCCCTGATCCATGGAGATGATTTCTCGGACCCTTCGAATAACCGGTAGATCGACCATCTTCCCGTCCAATGTGAACGCGCCTTTGCCTTGCGCCGTCGCATCTTTTTCGCCGCGAGGACACGACGGGTCCCTCGAGTTCTTGTGCGCTTGGTGAAAAGCCCCATCGATGTTTAAATGGATCGCCTGCGGCCCCACGAAGTTATCATTGTCTAAGAATCGCCGATGCTTCCTATCGAGCCGAGACTGCCGCATGGGGAACAGAACGGAAAGGTTCGGCGTCAAAAGCAGGTCGAGTTCTGGGGCACCGCCAACAGCTGCACTGAAGTCTTCAGTACCAAGCGCCATTGCAACCAGCGGCGCTAACAAGATGGGAAAGGAGGTCATTGCTATTGCCGCTGGCGGACTTCGGCCGGCCACCCCATTTCCTCTTCCGAGAGGTGAATTGTCCAACCAACCCTGCTGACTAATGACGAGCATGATCGTATCGTCAACGTGTCACAGAATTGCTTGCAAGCTCACGGCCTCAGCTGGGCCAACGAACATTGAACTCCGTGGACGAAGCCTGGACCCGTCGTCATCCAAGTCAATCCGCGCCTCGATGAGGGGACAGATCCTCAATTGGTTCAGCTGGCTTGCAGTATTGCACCTAGCAGTCACGGCGAGGACTGGGATTTGCGAAGAAGGCATTCTCGCAGTGCGGCCGTACGGTACCTCATTCCTGGCACACTGGATTAGATCGCTGGCGACATTAAGATCAGGTGTGACCGAGGTGAAATTTTATGTCGAAAACCTGAAGGCAGGGCGTCAGGCAGGGCGATTACAGAGATCCTATCGGACATGTCATCGCAGTTTCATCCACCATTGCTCGACCGAGGCGACACTCATCGTCCCATCAACCTAATCCATTGGTCGATCACGCCGTTCACGACCCTTGGCGAAGAAGGAATCAGCAGCCCCTAGGCTCAATTGGAAAGCGGGGCGGGGTCCATACGTATCTTCGTTTCCGGGCACCTCATGCTAATGAAGCCGCGACAACAGGTTGGTTATGCACCCAGGTGCTGGCCAATCCGGCTTGACTGGAAAGTTTCATACCCAGGCCTGGCACAGGCGAGCGTGATGCCGCTCTCGCTATGTTGGACCGCAGACGCCGCGACGGCGCATCGACTGGCGCTGGCGAAGCCTAGGACGCGCCAGTCAAGGACCTGCAAAGAGCAAGATCACGCCGCGCGTTGCCTTCAACGCCCATTTGAGCAGAAAGCAACAAGCCTCGCGTATAGCGATCGATGACCGCACGAAGCGCCATCCGGGCTATGATCTCAGTCAGCACTGCCCTAAGGGGTCAGAGGAGGGTTCGGTCAGTCAAGACCTCAGACGGCATGGCCAAGGTCAAGCTGCGAGGATGTGCCACCGCGGGCGCGGCATAACTTGGCGGGCTACAATTTGGTTCGCTTGCCCAGGCTGCTGGCAGCGCCGGTAGTCGGCCGCGCCGGACTGGCACCTACGTCTGGTCCATGAACGGTTGCTTTAGCAAAACCGAAGTCCTCGCCAAAACTCTTCGCCGACGTGCGACGACCGCGCCGGTGCTCGTTCCGGGGTCGGCAAGACGAAGACAGGCCTACTCTGGATTTATGCCCGCGATGACTGATTAGGGAGGGAGCGGACCGCCGGGCGTCTTATGTCTATGCGCCGGACCGAAAAGGCCCAGCGTGCGATCGCTCATCTCGCAGGCTCTCTACCGGAACTTGCAGGTCGACGGCTATAGCGGGCCATCGCTTGCTGGCCGACGAAAAGCGGCTTCACGCTCGCCTTCTGCCATGCCGCGCCCGATCGAGGCGCTAAGAAGGATCCGCGAACTCTAAAAGATCGAGGATGACATCCGTAGCCGAGGCCAACGAGGCCTTGCTGCACGCAGGCAAAAAGTGCTCAACCATCACGGCACTGGACCCAGGGCGGCTAGAGAAGCTCGGCCAAATCAGTCAGAAGACCAAGCTCACAGCGGCGATCCCCTACACGCTCTCGCGCTGGGAAGCGCCTCTCGCGCATCCTGGACGAGGCCATATCAAGATCGACAGCAACGTGGTCGAACGCTCAATCATACGCAACTCTTTTTGCAGCTCCGGCGGTGGCGCTGAGCACTGGTCAGTCATCGTGTCGCTGGGTGATCGCCGGGATTGGCCGGATAGCCTGAAGCTAAGGCCGTCGAGCCAGACCCTCTGACCTGCCACTGAACTTTCAACCAGTGGCGATTAGCCTCGGCCGTTTCTGTTATGGCGCGGTTTGAGCAACGGGCGGAGGCGCGAAGCCTTCATTGAGTGCAGCGTCGGAGCCGGTTGCGGCGAGGGTTCCGGCGAAGACCGCCGGGGTCAAATAGCGAGCGAGGAATGCGGCCTCACGGTGTTGAACAACACCAGGAAAGAACACCCACAGGACCGAGGAACGCAAGTTTCTTTATCCGTGGCATCCTTGGGCCGGGCGTTGTGTTCACGTTCATGAGGTGATCGAGAACGCCGACCGGGAGGTTTTCCGCTGCAGTCTCTCCCGCCACGCCTCCGATCGGTGGCTGGAAGTTCCGGCCTGGATGTTTGATCGCGGTCTGCACCGCGTGGCGCATTGCCCTGCCCCACATATCGATCCCAGAACGCTTGGCGTCTTGGTGACACTGCTGCAGGACCCGACGGCCAATTCCCACACCCCATCGCAATTGGAGGATTCGGGCGCAGCATCGGGTCCTCACGAAGCGAACCGGGGAGAGGTCCATACCGCGCCAGCCTACGACATATCAGTTCGATCTTCTCCAACCCGCACGACGCGCAGACCGCGCAGATGCCGCCATTCGCTCGCGCAGCCGCCGTAAGGCGCGAGATGCTGGCGCTGATTCCGGGTGCACACGAAGGCTACGTCGGCTGGGAAAGGCGGAAGCGATCCGCAAGATGGTGAGCGACCACGTGCCCACGAGCCGGCATCACGGGGCGCCCAAGCATGGCGACGCTCTGCTCGCCGACCTTGTCCGCTGCCGGCGCTGCGGCCGCGAGCTGACGGTCCGCTACACGGGAACCAAGCACAACATTCCGCGCTATTCCTGCTGGCGTGGTCTGCTTGACAATGGCGAGCCGCGTTGCATCGCCTTCGGTGGACTCGCGTCGATCGAAGGCGTTCATCCTCTGCCGGACGGTCCATGGGTCTTCAGCCGATCAACGCTTGACGAACCG
>NZ_RZPI01000129.1:0-10170 GCF_003998715.1 Mesorhizobium sp. M7A.F.Ca.CA.002.15.2.1 | reverse complement strand
GAACAGGTCTATGCAGGCCCTTCACAAGGCTTAGGAGAGGCTTCGGATGAGAAACGCAATCTGCCTCGCATTGACTGCGGCAGTGGCTGGGTGCGCGACCTCCCCGGTCGACTATGAGGCGTCGCTTTCGCAGCAGGACCAGAAATGGGCCTCCCCGGCATGCCAGCAGGCCCGCAGGGCGGCTTCGGATTACGAGGCTCGCGAGAAAGAGCATCCGGGATGGGGTTTCGGCGTCCTGCTTGGTCCATACTCGATGGGGCTCGTCGCAGCCATCAAGGAGCATGAGCAGAAGCAACGAAAGCTGTTCGCCCGCGAAGTGCACCTGCAATGCTCAAGCCTGCCGCTGCCGAAGGAACTGCAGGGCGATTTGAACCCTGCCGTACCGCCGACCAAGTATCCATAGCCTGCCGCGCCTTCCGGCAGAAGGCGCCGGGGTGGCCGCCGTCATTGGCGGCACCTCGATCTTCGGCGGCCGCGGTGTCTACACCGGCACCATCCTCGGCGCCCTGATCCTGACCGTGCTGACGATCCTGCAGATGCCGGAAGGGGCAAGGCGGATCTTGTCGGGCTGATCGTGCTGTTCGTGACGGCGGTTTATTTGAGGATTGTGGAGGAGAGATAGGGGCGGGTTGAGGTGAATGGCTGCTTTTGGGCCGAATTCAGACAGGCAGCTTTGGCGCAAGGATGCGAACTACTGCCGTTCAACCAATGATAAAGGCTCAGATCGAATTTTGGTGCTTCTTCAAAATTTGCACCTATTGAGGATGCGCCACGGCCAGCCCGCGAGGACCGATCCGCTCTCAAAAAGCGTGTACAGGTTGACAACACCTTGGCCGCTGCAACATCCTGCCGGTTTTTAGACTGGGAGGTAGCATGACTATTTCGATCAACCGCCGCACCTTTTCCATAGGCGCGGGCGCTCTGGCTTTGGCTGCGGCCGGATTTTCGCCGGCACGCGCGCAGCAGGCGTTTTTCCGCATCGGCACGGGCGGAACGTCCGGTACCTACTATCCGGTGGGCGGCCTGATCGCCAACGCCATCTCGGCAACCGGGGCGGCCGGCGTCGAAGGCTTGGTCGCCACCGCCACGTCCTCCAACGGTTCGGTGGCCAACATCAGCGCCATCCAGTCGGGCGCGTCCGAATCGGGCTTCACGCAATCCGACGTCGCCTACTGGGCGCATTCGGGCACCGGCCTCTATGAGGGCAAGCCCAAGGTTGACGACCTGCGCCTCATCGCGACGCTTTATCCCGAGACGATCCATTTGGTCGCGCGTGCCGACGCCGGCATTAAGTCGGTGGCGGATCTCAAGGGCAAACGCGTCTCTCTTGACGAGCCGGGCTCCGGCACCATCGTCGATGCGCGACTTGTGCTTGGCGCTTACGGTCTGGCTGAAAAGGACGTGCAGCCCGAATATCTCAAGCCTGGCCCGGCCGGAGAGCGGCTGCAGGATGGCGCCATGGACGCTTATTTCTTCGTCGGTGGTTATCCGACCGGCGCAATCGTTGAGCTTGCCACCACCAACAACATCACGCTGGTGCCGATCACCGGCCCCGAGGCCGACAAGCTGCTGTCCGAGCAGAAGTTCTTCTCCACCGATACCGTGCCGGAAGGCACCTACAAAAATGTCGGCGAAACCAAGACCATTTCCGTCGCCGCTCAATGGGTGACCAGCGCCAAGCAGACCGACGACCTCGTCTACAAGATCGTCAAGTCGCTTTACAGCGACGAAACCCAAAAGGCCCTGCAGGCAGGCCACGCCAAGGGCAAGCTGATCACGCTCCAGAACGCGGTTACCAGCGCTGGCATTCCGTTTCATCCCGGCGCAGAGAAATTCTACAAGGAAGTCGGCACCCTGAAATAAGAGGCATTTGGACCGGCTGACAACAACGAGGCGGAAGGGATGCTTTCCGCCTCTTTTGTCTGGAAATTCAGGACACGGAACCGGCCATGAGCGATGACGACAAGATCAAGCTTTCCGCAATGGAGTTCGATGAGGAGAGCGCTCGCGAACTGGAGGAGAAATTCGACTCCGAAATCCGCTTCCGGCCACTGACCCGTGTCGCGGGCTGGCTGGTCGGCTTCCTCCTGGTGGCGCTGTCACTGTTTCACTACTACACCGCCGGTTTCGGCCTGCTGCAGGAAATGCTGCACCGGGGCATCCACCTGTCGATGGTGCTGGCGCTGATCTTCCTCGTCTTCCCGCTGGTGAAGAAAAGCTACGACCAGCCCGCGCGGTCCAGCCTCCTGCGGCCGCTCGGCATACCCCTTTTCGACTGGCTGCTGGCGATCGCTGCGGTCGTCGTCGTCATGCACGTGCCTATGATCCCGCTCGACGACCTTGCCTTCCGCGTCGGCAATCCCACGGCGCTCGACGTGGTGTTCGGCCTTATCCTCATCCTGCTTCTGCTGGAGGCGACGCGCCGCTCCGTCGGCATCCCGCTGCCCATCATCGCCGTCGTCTTCATGGCCTACGCGCTGTTGGGGCGGTACATGCCGAGCATTCTGGTGCACCCCGGCGCGTCCGTCTCCCAGCTCATCGATCACCTTTATCTGACGACGCAGGGCATCTACGGCATCGCGCTCGGCGTCGTCGCCACCTACGTCTTCCACTTCGTGTTGTTCGGCGTCTTCGCCACCCGCATTGGCCTCGGCCAGCTCTTCCTCGACTGTGCGGCGTGGGTCGCCGGCCGCTACGCCGGGGGTCCCGCCAAGGTGTCGATCTTCGGCTCGGCGCTGTTCGGCATGATTTCCGGCTCGTCGGTCGCCAACACCGTTACCGTCGGCTCGCTGACCATCCCGGCGATGATCAAGCTCGGCTACAAGAAACATTTCGCCGCAGCGGTGGAAGCGGCGTCCTCGACCGGCGGTCAGGTGACGCCGCCGATCATGGGCGCAGCGGCCTTCCTGATGATCGAATTTCTCGAACTGCCCTACACGACCATCATCCTTGCCGCCATCGTGCCCGCCTTCATGCACTTCTTTGGCGTGTTCATGCAGGTGCATTTCGAGGCCAAGCGAACCGGCCTCAGGGGGCTCAGGCCGGACGAGATGCCCGATGTCGTCGAGGCGCTGAAGCGGGACTGGCCGACGATCATCCCGCTCGTCGTTCTTATCGGCGTGCTGCTCTCGGGCTACACGCCCTACATGGCCGCCTTCTGGGGCATCACCTTGTGTATTCTCGTCGGCTTGCTCAATCCGCGCCGGCGCATGTCGGTCGCCGACATCGTGACGTGTCTGCGCGACGGCGCCAAATATGCGCTCGCAGTCGGAGCCGCTGCCGCAACCGTCGGCATCGTCGTGGGCGTCGTCACCCTGACCGGAGTGGGCTTCAAGCTGTCCTACATCGTCACATCGACGGCCGGACACCTTTCCCTTCTCTTCGGCACCTTCATCCCCGAGGCGATCTTCTCGGCCCAGGGCCTGACCCTATTGTTCACCTTGATCATGACTGGCGTCGTCTGCATCCTGATGGGCTGCGGCATCCCGACGACCGCGAACTACATCATTATGGTGACGATCGCGGCGCCGGCGCTTGTCATGCTCGGCACCGAGCCGATCGTCGCTCACTTCTTCGTGTTCTATTACGGAGTGCTGGCGGACATCACGCCACCGGTGGCGCTGGCGGCGTACGCCGCCGCTGGCATGGCGGGGGCGGACCCGTTCAAGACCGGCAACACCGCCTTCCGGCTGGGGATGGGTAAGGCACTGGTTCCTTTCGTGTTCGTCTTCTCACCGTCCCTGCTGCTGGTGACGAAGGATTTCACCTGGCCGAACTTCTTCCTCGCCTTTTTCGGCTGCGTGCTGGGCATCACCTGCCTGGGCGCCGCGCTATCGCGCTATCTTCTGGTGCGCACACGCCCATGGGAAAACGTGCTGCTCGTGTTCGCCGCCCTGCTTCTGGTGGCACCCGAACTCTATTCCTCGCTACTCGGCGTGGCGCTTTTGGTCCCGGTCCTGCTGCGCCATTGGAACGCACGCCACACTGAAGAGGCGCAACCAGTCTGATCAGCGCCGCTCCAACGCAATCCTTCCCGGGGTTTTCGACGTCGCGCATATGCGGTGGGCGGACGGAAAGATGAGAGGGCCGACCATCGAGTCCATGACATTCCGCTGCGGGTTCTCGGCGCCGAGCGAGCTTCAGCCTAGTCGCGAAGATGTCCGCTCGTGAGAAGAGGCGATGAGCCGTGGCGATGACCGGCATGGGGCGCAAATCAGACCCTCCTCCCGGTCGAATCCAACAGCGGTTTTTGGCCTTCTTAGAATTACGGGAATTACGGTGACAGTGCACCTTTTACCCTGCCATGTGTCCGCCTATCCCCCCGCCAATCGCGGCAGCAGAAAAATCTCCGCCCCCTCCGGCAGCTTCTTCGACCACGTATCGCGATAGATCGTCCCGTCGATCGCAACGGCGATGCCCTTGTCGATCAAGGGCTCGAGGCCGGGATACTGTTCAGCCAGCTTCCTGAACAGCTCCCTTATGTCCTTGGCCTCGATCTCGACCTTGCTGTTGCCTCCGGCGGTCGCGGCGAGCGAGCCCCAGAGCGTTACTTCGACCATTCCCGTTCCGCCTCGATCGCGGCAAGGATGCGCGGCGGCGACATCGGGATGTGCGTCATGCGCACGCCCGCGGCATTCGACACCGCATTGGCGATCGCCGCCAGCGGCGGCACGATCGACGTCTCGCCGACGCCGCGCACCCCGTAAGGGTGGTTGGGGTTGGGGATTTCGAGGATCTGGGTGTCGATCATCGGCAGGTCCGAGCAGACCGGGATGCGGTAATCGAGGAAGCCGGCGTTCTGCAGCCGCCCGTCCTTGCCGTAGATATACTCCTCGTTGAGCGCCCAGCCGATGCCTTGCGCGGCACCACCCTGGTATTGGCCCTCGACATAGGTCGGGTGCACCGCCTTGCCGGCATCCTGCACGACCGTGTAGCGGATGACCCTGGCGGCGCCGGTATCGGGATCGACCTCGATATCGCAGATATGGGTGGCGAAGGAGACGCCGGCGCCATCGGCGACGAGCTCGCTGTGGCCGGCGATCGGCCCGCCGGTCTTGCCCGACTCGACCGCGATCTCCTTCAGCGACAGCTTGCCGAGATTGCCGTGCTTCTCGCCCTTGGCGATCGCGTGGCCCTTCTCCCAGACCACGTCGTCGACGGCAATGTCCCACATCTGCGCGGCGCGCTCGCGCAGGATCTTGATCGCATTGCGGGCGGCCGAGATCGTTGCCATGGAAGACGAGAAGGTGCCGCGGCTGCCGTCCGTCATGTCGTTGTAGCCGAGGCTGGACGTGTCGGCGACGATCGCCTTGACCTGGGAATAGTCGATGCCGAGTTCCTCCGCCGCCACCAGCGACAGCGACGCGCGCGAACCACCGACGTCGACCGTGCCGACGGCAAGCGAGACCGAGCCGTCCATGCCGATGTTGAGGTCGGTGCAGGTCTGGCCGCCGAAGTTGAACCAGAAGCCGCAAGCCATGCCGCGGCCCTGGTTCTTGCCCAGCGGCGCCTTCATGTGCGGATGGCTCTTCACCGCCTCGAGCGTCGGGCCGATGCCGATCGGGCCGTAGACCGGACCGTAGGAGGACCGTGTGCCTTCCTGCGCGGCGTTTTTGATCCGGAAGTCGACCGGGTCCATGCCGATCTTCTTGGCCAGCTCGTCGACGGCGCTTTCCACCGCGAAGGCTGCCATGGGTGCGGAAGGCGCGCGATAGGCCGCGGTCTTCGGCCGGTTGACCAGCACTTCGTAGCCGACCGTCTTGACGTTATCGAGCTTGTAGCAGGCGAACGCGGTCATGGCGCCGATCTCGGCCCAGGAGCCGGCATACGGGCCGCAGCTGTAGCGCAGCGTCGCTTCGGCGGCGGTGATGGTGCCGTCCTTGCGGGCGCCGATCTTGACGTCGATCGAGGTGGCGCTGGTCGGGCCCGAGGCGCGGAACACCTCGTCGCGGGTCATCACCAGCTTCACCGGCCGTCCTGCCTTGCGCGACAGCGCCAGCGCCACCGGCTCGGCCCAGACATGGGTCTTGCCGCCAAAACCGCCGCCGATCTCCGAGGAGGTGACGCGCAGTTTCGAGGCTTCCATGCCAAGCAGCTGGGCGCAGTGCTGGCGGTAGACGAAATGGCCCTGCGTGCACACCCAGAGGTCGGCGGTGCCGTCGGAGCTGAAATTCGCCACGCAGGCATGCGGCTCGATATAGCCCTGGTGCGTCTGCTCGGTCTTGAAGGAGCGCTCGACGATGAAGTCGGCGTGCCCGAAACCCTGATGGACATCGCCATGGCCAAACTGGCTGCGCTTGGTGACGTTGGAGGGTTTTACCGGCTTTTCCTCAAGGCCCTCGGTGAAGATGGCATCATTGATCAAGGGCGCCGTGTGCTTCGCCGCCTCGTCGACATCGGTGACGTGCGACAAAAGCTCGTACTCGATCTCGATGAGCTTCAGCGCCTGCCTGGCGGTGCGGGCGTCGATCGCGGCGACCGCGGCCACCGCGTGGCCGTCATAGAGCGCCTTCGTGCGCGCCATGCAATTGTCGAGGACGTCGTACATGGCGGCATCGCCATCGGTGAGGTCGGGCAGGTCGGCCGCGGTGATCACCGCCTTGACGCCGGCGAGCTTTTCCGCTTTCGACGTGTCGATCTTGACGATCCTGGCGTGGGCGTGCGGGCTTCTCAGAACGCGCCCGACCAGCTGGCCGGCCATGTTGAAGTCGGCGCCGTAGCGCGCGCGGCCCGTCACCTTGTCGATGCCGTCGGGACGGATCGGACGTGTGCCGACGGAGGCGAATTTACGTCCGGAAAAACGTGGATCGAAATTCATCTCAGGCTCCCTTCATCACGATGGCCGCATCCTGGACGGCGCGCACGATCTTGTCGTAACCGGTGCAGCGGCAGAGGTTCCCGGCAAGGCCGAAGCGGATTTCCTCCTCGGTCGGGTCGGGGTTCTTGGCCAGGAGGTCCTTGGCCGCGATCAGGAAGCCCGGAGTGCAGATGCCGCATTGCAATGCGGCGTGCTCGAGGAATTTCTGCTGCAGCGGGTGCAGCGTATCGCCATGCGCCATGCCCTCGATGGTCTCGACGCGACGGCCTTCAGCCTCGGCGCCGAGCACCAGGCATGAGCACACCAACCGGTCATCGAGGATGATCGAGCAGGCGCCGCAGTCGCCGGTGCCGCAGCCTTCCTTGGCGCCCGTCAGCCCCAGCCGATCGCGCAGGACGTCGAGCAGCGTCTCGTCGGGCTGGCACAGATACTCGACAGCATCGCCGTTGATTGTCGTTGAAACTGCAATTCCAGCCATCATTTGCCTCCTGCACGTGCATAGGCTGATGTGGCGGCCCGCTGGGCCAGCACACCCGCAACTTTTCGTCTGAATTCGATAGTGCCGCGCTTGTCGTCGATGGGACGACAGGCCCCCGCGCAGACCTTGGCGAGCCGCTCCAGCGTCGCCTCTTCCAGCCTGGAGCCGACGAGCACCTCCGCGGCCTCTTCGACCAGAAGCACCGTCGCCGCCACGGCGCCCAGCGCCACGCGGGCCGATTTGACGACACCGTGCTCGTCGAGCGTCAGGTTCACCCCGGCGCTGACCACCGCGATGTCCATCTCGGTGCGTGGAATGAAACGCAGATAGGCATCGCCAGACCGCGGCTCGCGCTTGTCGAGCAGGATCGCCTCGATGATCTCGCCTTTGGCCAGCGACGTCTTGCCCGGCGCGGTCGGCACGCTCTGCACGGGGATCGTGCGCCGGCCCGCCGGCCCGACGACCACTGCCCTGGCGCCGGCGGCAACCAGCGCCGGCACGCTGTCGGCGGCCGGCGATGCGTTGCAGAGATTGCCCACGATGGTGCAGCGGCCCTGCACCTGCTTGGAGCCGATCAGCTTGGCCGCCTCGACGACACCAGGCCATGCCTTCTTGAGGGCGGTGTTCTCTCCCAGGACGGCGCAAGGGACCGCGGCGCCGATGCTGAAGCCTTCAGCCGTTTCCCGGATCTCGCTCAAGCCATCGATCGCCTTGATGTCGACGATCAACTCTGGTTCGGCAAAGCCGCCCTTCATCCTGACCAGGAGGTCGCTGCCTCCGGCGAGGATGGCGGCCGTACCAGCCGACCCGGCCAACTGGCCAACGGCATCTTCTATTGAAAGCGGACGTATGTAGCGCATCGTCTCCCCTTGGTCATCGCGATTTCAGCGACCGTTATAAACAGTCTCCTCATAATGGCTATCCGGTTCGTCGTCTGCGGCGATTGGGCCAGGCGCCGCAATATCCAGTCCAACAGGCCGAAAGTGGCGCACTGAATGGCAGCAACCGGCTTTGGAATGATTTTCGTGAAACTTCGGTCTGGATCAAGTGCGCTCATTCGGTTTTGTCCGCTTTTGGACCGGAACGGCGTTTAAGCCGGCAGAGCCGCTGCTTGGCTGCCCCACTGAAGCCCCCTGTGTTCGGCGGCCGTCCGAAACGCCTGCGGCGGCTGGCCAAGGGTACGCAGGAAGGCACGCCGCATGCGTCCGGGATCGCCAAAACCGGCGGCTTCGGCGATGCGCTCAAGCGGGAGATGGCTGGTCTCGATCGCCGTGCGGGCCGTATCGAGGCGCATGCGCTCTACCGCCTTTGCCGGCGTGACGCCGGTCTCGGACGTGAAGGCGCGGGCGAAGTTGCGGGGACTCATGGCCGCGTGATCGGCCAGGCATTCGACGGTCAGCGGTTCGGCCAGGTTTGCCCGCACCCACTCGATCAGCGCGGCGAAGCGGCCGGTTCGCCCGCCCAGTTCGACGAAGGCCGAGAATTGCGACTGGCCGCCCGGCCGGCGCTGGTGCATGACTATCTGCTGTGCGGTGCGGCGCGCCACTTCAGCGCCAAGGTCATCTTCGACGAGGGCAAGCGCCAGGTCTATTCCGGCCGAGATGCCGGCCGACGTCCAGATGTCGCCATCCCTGATGAAAATACGCTCGGCATCCAGCCTGACCTTCGGGTAGCGGCGGTGGAAGTCGTGACTGCTGGCCCAGTGCGTGGTGGCGCGGCGGCCGTCGAGCAATCCCGCCCGTGCCAGCAGGTACGCGCCGGTGCAGACGCTGGTGGTGCGCCGCGCCGGCACGCGCCTCAACCAGGCGACGATCTCGTCCATCGCCTCGATGGAACGGATGATTTCGCCGCCCGATACGATGACGGTGTCGAAAGGGCCGTCGCGCAGAGGTCTGGTGAGAAGCTTCAGGCCAGAGGAGCTTTCAACGTCGCCGCCGCCGGGCGACAGCAAAACCAACTCATAGCTGTCCGGGCGGCAGCGCTCCGCAATCTCGAAGACGGTTGTCGGCCCGGCCGCATCCAGAAGCTGGAAACCGGGGTGAACGACGACGGCAACGTGCCTGCGCATGGCAGTATTCGCCCGATTTATGTCATTTCGGACGAAACCTAACGCCGGTAGCCTCGTCGTCAAGCCATCTGGAGACCGGCAAAAGTCCTGGACGAAACGCTGCGCGCCATCGCTGCCCGCCATGGTGCCCGCACGGCAGACCTCGTCGCCATGCAACTCGAATATCCCCGGCCACGCGCATCGCCGTGACGTCGCGAAGTCGACGGGCATCTGGCCGGCTCGGGGGGACTTTTCACGGCAAGGGAGTGACTGATGAAAGCATTGATCGCCGGGGCCGGTATCGGCGGCCTCACCACTGCTCTGTTCCTGCATGAGGCAGGCATCGAGGTCGAACTTTTCGAGCGGGCCGACGACATCCGCGAACTTGGCGTCGGCATCAACATGCTGCCTCACGCTGTCAAGGCGCTGGCCGGGCTTGGGCTGATGCCGGCGCTCGACGCGGAGGGGGTGAGGACACGCGAGCTTGTCTACACCAACCGCTTCGGCCAGATCGTATGGCAGGAATTGCGGGGCATCGATGCCGGCTATGAGGTTCCGCAAATCAGCATTCATCGCGGCAGGCTGCTGGGGCTGATTCACCGGGCCGTGGTGAACAGGCTTGGCGGCGACGTCATCAGCACGGCAAGCCGTGTCGATGCCTTCGAGCAGAACGAGGGCGAGGTCGTGGCGCATTTCCGCCGGCATGACGGCTCGCGCGGCGAGGCCCATGGCGACCTGCTCATAGGCGCCGACGGGATTCATTCCGCCGTCAGGGCCGTGCTCTATCCCGAAGAAGGGCCGCCGATCTGGAACGGCCCGATGCTGTGG
>NZ_RZPI01001299.1:0-391 GCF_003998715.1 Mesorhizobium sp. M7A.F.Ca.CA.002.15.2.1 | reverse complement strand
AGATCCCGAACGGCACCGGCGGGCTTGAAGACCGCATGCCGGTGCTGTGGACCACAGGCGTCAACACCGGCCGGCTGACGATGAACGAGTTCGTCGCGGTGACCTCGACCAACATCGCCAAGATCCTCAACATGTATCCGAAGAAGGGCGCCATCGTAGAGGGTGCCGACGCCGACATCGTCGTCTGGGATCCCAAGCGCAAGAAGACAATTTCGTCCAAGAAGCAGCAATCGGTGATCGACTACAATGTCTTCGAGGGTTTCGAGGTGACCGGCCTGCCGCGGTTCGTGTTCTCGCGGGGCGAACTGTCGATCCAGGAGTCCGAGGTCAAGACCAAGCCCGGCCATGGTGAATTCGTCGGCCGCGAGCCGAATGCGGCCGTCAACCGGGC
>NZ_RZPI01001298.1:0-392 GCF_003998715.1 Mesorhizobium sp. M7A.F.Ca.CA.002.15.2.1 | reverse complement strand
GGGCGGCAGCCATCCCTGGGCGCAAAGCCCGGTACCGGCCGAGCACCAGATCCGCGGGCTCGGGCCGATCGTCATCAGCGTTCCCGACATCACCAACACCGAGGCGGTGGTGACCACGGTGATGAACATGCGCAAGGCGCGCGACTATGCCTCGCCGGAGGGCCAGGTTCACGTCTTCGAAATGGGCGAGGGCGGGCCGGCGGCGGAGCTGCATGTCCTGGTGCAGCCGGGACTGGCGCCGGCACGGCAAGGTGCCGGTGCGGTTCACCATGTTGCCTTCAGGGCGCCGGACCAGGAAACGCTGCATCAATGGACGGCGCGGCTGGCCGAGTTCCGGCTGCCGTCGAGCGGCGAGGTCGAGCGCTATTATTTCCGTTCGCTCTACTTCCGCG
>NZ_RZPI01001297.1:0-394 GCF_003998715.1 Mesorhizobium sp. M7A.F.Ca.CA.002.15.2.1 | reverse complement strand
GAAATTCACCCCGTCCAAAATCTCGGTCGCCGTCGGCGACACCATCACTTTCACCAATGCCGACCCGATGACGCACACCGCCACCGCGCTTGACGGCTCCTTCGACACCGGTCATCTCGCCACCGGCAAGAGCGCCAAGGTCAAGATATCAGCTGCCGGCGCGCACCCATTCCATTGTGCGATCCACAGCTCGATGAAGGGCACCGTCACCGCGAAATAGCGGCGTCCTCGCCAGACTTGTCATCCGCCATGGCGATAAGACTTCCAGCATCGGTGGAAGCTGGTTACTAGCGTTGCGGCAAAGCTGCCAATCTCCCTCCTCGTGGGGGAGATTGGCTCTCTTCCCTTGGCCCAGCGCTCGCAGCTTTATCGCCCGCTCGGTATCGGCTAAGGG
>NZ_RZPI01001296.1:0-399 GCF_003998715.1 Mesorhizobium sp. M7A.F.Ca.CA.002.15.2.1 | reverse complement strand
CACTATCTGTTCCAGCTGTGTTCTGCAACCGTTTAAAGTTTAATGAATTTGTTAAGGCTGCTGAAATTATTTGGCGCTTGCCAGCGGGTTACGATCGACGGGCGCCACCTTCGGCAATGCGCCTGCTCACATTGAAATTGTTATGGTTAATGACCTGTGGCTTATCCCCTACCAAAGCTTGGCATTATCTGTCGATCGACCTCGACAAGGGGCGATTGCAACCTTCGGGACGTTCGTTGGCCGTGAACGAAACGGAGCCAAAACGCCAACGTCAGTTGGGCATTTTGGCTGGAAATTCAGCTCTCCGTCATTTGCCAGGCAGTGAGGGCAGCGACGGCGGATCGCCGGGATCGGTGCGTCAGGTAACGGCTTCCTTGACGGCGAAACGCTGGTCCTTCC
>NZ_RZPI01001295.1:0-401 GCF_003998715.1 Mesorhizobium sp. M7A.F.Ca.CA.002.15.2.1 | reverse complement strand
GTGCAAGCGCCGATGACGGCCTTCGTCTTCATCCTGGAGATGACCGGCAATCACGACAATGTCATCGCGCTGATGCTGGCCTCGATGCTGGGCTACGGCACGGCGCGCATGATCTCGCACGAGCCGCTCTATCACGCGCTATCGCGTGTCTTCATCGCCGAGGCGATCCGGCGCCGCCGGGCGGAGGCCGGGCCGGGGCAAGTATGAAAGAAAAAAGGCCGGACTTCGCGGCCCGGCCTTTCCCTCAAAAAAGTAGCTTTGCCTATTTACACTTGGCGATCGATGTCAGCGCCGCCGAAATGCCCTTCAGAGAGAAGACATAGGAGGTGGGATTGCCGCGGCCGGACTTCGCCGTCACCTTCATGTCGGTGCCGGTCTTCATGGCGGCGATCAGTACCGGC
>NZ_RZPI01001294.1:0-402 GCF_003998715.1 Mesorhizobium sp. M7A.F.Ca.CA.002.15.2.1 | reverse complement strand
GTTCCACGCAGATGGACCTGCTGACCCGCGACATGTATGGCTCCAGCGCCTGCACGGCCTTGCTGCGCCAGTTGATCACGCAACCGCGCGAGCACCTGATGGAGCGCGAGATGTCGCGCATCGCCGCGCAGTCCATCGACGCCGATGCGCGCCTGCGCGCAGCCCTCGCGGACGTGGCGGTTCCAGGTGAGTTCTCGTCACCCCTGGCGCAGCAGTTGAAGATCGTCGCCCGCATCATCGCGGCGCGCCAGGCGCTGGGCGCGCGCCGCCAGGTCTTCTTCGTATCCCAGAACGGCTATGACAACCACGCCGGATTGAACGACACCCACCCCGCCCTGCTCAAGGAACTGGGCCAGGCCCTGGCCACGTTCCAGCAGGCGCTGTCGGCGATCGGCGTGGCGG
>NZ_RZPI01001293.1:0-403 GCF_003998715.1 Mesorhizobium sp. M7A.F.Ca.CA.002.15.2.1 | reverse complement strand
CGCCAGGACCGGCCGAACGCGATTCTGTGGCTGGTGCGCAACCATCCCGAGCTCAAGGACGCGCAGATCTCGCGTCTCGTCGGCACCACCAAGTCGACGATCGAGCAGATCCGCGAGCGCAAGCACTGGAACTCAGCCAATCTGCAGCCGATGGACCCGGTGACGCTGGGTCTCGCCTCGCAGATCGACCTCGACATGGAAGTCAACCGCGCCTCGCGCGGCCGCGAACAGGCGCAGCCGGTCGGCGACACGCTGCTGCCGGCGGCCCTGACCGAGCGGTTGGTGCCGGCTCCCGAGAAGCCGAAGGACGAGGACGCCGAACTCGACGCCAACGCCGTGTTCGCCAAGCTCTCGGCCTTGAAGTCGAAGAACACGGACAATGACGACGACGAGTGAGGTTGTC
>NZ_RZPI01001292.1:0-406 GCF_003998715.1 Mesorhizobium sp. M7A.F.Ca.CA.002.15.2.1 | reverse complement strand
TTTCATGGCCGATCCTCGACGCCTTCCGGGACGCGGCCGAGGAACTCGGCATTCCGCGCACCGAAGACTTCAACACCGGCACCAATGAAGGCTCGGGCTATTTCGAGGTCAACCAGAGGAAGGGCGTCCGCTGGAACACATCGAAGGCGTTTTTGCGCGGTATAGCGGGGCGCAAGAACCTGCGCGTAGTGCTCGGCGCGGAAACCGAACGGCTCGAATTCGACGGCCGGCGCGTCACCGGACTGGTTTTCCGCCAAGGCGGCCGCCTGCATCAGGTCCGCGCTGGACAGACGATCCTTGCGGCCGGCGCCATCAACTCGCCCAAGCTGCTCGAACTGTCGGGGGTGGGGCGCCCCGACCTGCTCTCGGGCATCGGCGTGGATGTCCGTCACGCGCTGCCGGGTGT
>NZ_RZPI01001291.1:0-409 GCF_003998715.1 Mesorhizobium sp. M7A.F.Ca.CA.002.15.2.1 | reverse complement strand
CTTCTTGCCCTGCCGGTACTTCTTGCGCCTGGCCGCCTGGTCGAGCCGGTTGTGGATTTCGGCCTGCAGGGTCTCGTCCGTCCAGGTGTCGTTGAAGCGGATGTTGAAGGTCGCGGTCGCTTTGGCCGGGATGACATTGGTGGCCGGGTTGCCCACATCGATGGAGGTGACCTCCAGATTGGTCGGCTGGAAATCCCTGGTTCCCTTGTCGAAAACCGGATGCAGCAAGGCATCGACCAGGCTCATCAGCCCGCGCACCGGATTGTCGGCAAGCAAGGGATAGGCGACATGGCCCTGGCGGCCATTGACGGTGACGGCGCCGGACATCGAGCCGCGGCGGCCGATCTTGATCATGTCGCCCAGCGCATCCGGGTTGGTCGGCTCGCCGACGACAGAGGCATCCCATTTC
>NZ_RZPI01001290.1:0-410 GCF_003998715.1 Mesorhizobium sp. M7A.F.Ca.CA.002.15.2.1 | reverse complement strand
ACGATGCCCAAAACGAGGATGGCAAGCCCCGCCTCAAGCCCGAGGTCGATGCGGCGCGAGCCGAGCGCCCGGTTGATCTCGGTGCCGAGCCCGCCGGCGCCGATCAGTGCGGCAAACACCACCATCGACAGCGACAGCATGATCGATTGCGTCAGGCCGGCCATGATGGTGGGCAGCGCCGACGGCAGTTCCACCTTCCACAGCAGCTGGCTCTTGGTGGCGCCGAAAGCCTCGCCAGCCTCGACGATCGACTTCGGCACCGAGACGACGCCCAGATGCGTGAGCCGGACCGCGGTCGGGATGACGAAGATGATGGTGACGATGAGGCCGGGCGCGTTGCCGAGGCCGAACAGCGTCAGCACCGGGATCAGGTAGACGAAGGTCGGCAGCGTCTGCATCAGGTCGAGCAC